>CAZCKV010000009.1:0-12072 GCA_964499385.1 uncultured Gammaproteobacteria bacterium
ACGTGATTGTCCGATTTTCTGATTTTAAAACCAATGAATACGCCAATCTGATCGGCGGTAAGGATTTTGAACCTGAAGAGCCCAATCCCATGATTGGCTGGCGCGGCGCGAGCCGTTATTACGACCCTGATTTTTCTAAAGCTTTTTCTTTAGAATGCCAGGCAATTAAAAAGGTTAGGGAAGAAATGGGATTGGACAACGTTATTGTCATGGTCCCGTTTTGCCGGACCGTGGAAGAAGGAAAAAGGGTTCTGAAAGTCATTGACCAGCACGGCTTGAGAAAACCTAAAAATAAAATGAAGCCGTTAAAGGTTTACGTGATGTGCGAGATTCCTTCCAATGTTATTTTGGCTGATGAATTTGCCAAGATTTTTGACGGCTTTTCCATTGGCAGCAATGATTTAACTCAGTTAACCTTGGGTTTGGATAGGGATTCCAATTTAGTCGCCCATATTTTTGACGAGAGAAACGAGGCGGTAAAGAGATTAATCAGCCAGGTCATAAAGATAGCTCATAAACATAACAGAAAAGTGGGAATCTGCGGCCAGGGGCCGAGCGATTTTCCGGAATTTGCCAGGTTCTTAGTAGAAGAAGGGATTGATTCGCTTTCCCTGAACCCGGACACGGTAATAGAAACCACTTTGGACATCTTAAAGACGGAGAAAAGAATATCCGCCTTCGGTGGCAAAAGATAAAAAAATTGAGGTTCACTAGTAGGTGAACCTCGAACTTTTTTAGCATTAGAATATATGATGCCAATGAAAAATTTAAAAATTTTTAGCGGCAGTTCGCACCCTAATTTGGCGGAAAGAATTTGCAAAAATTTGGGCGTAAAGTTAAGCAAGATTAATATTCAAAAATACGGCACCGGCTGTTTTGAAATCGTTTTAGGAGAAAATGTGCGTGGTTGCAAAGTCTTTATTATTCAAACTTCTATTCCTGATTTTAATACATTGCATTGGCAGTTATGGGAGTTGTTTGAGATGATTCAAGCGGCAAGCAAAGCCTCGGCCCTGGAAGTTAACGTTGTCTTCCTTTATAATTCCTATGCTCGTTCTGACAGAAAATGGACAGGACGAATGCCGATTACCGGAAAGATATTAGCCGAATTTTTAGAAGCTGTGGGCATAGACCGTTATTTGGGAGTTGAATTGCACTCGGAATATGAAGGATTTTTTTCAAGCAAAACCAAAATAGACCATTTAAGAATTTATCCTTTAATTATTGATTTTTTAAAAACAAAAAATCTTTCCAAATCCTTTATTTTGCCGGCTGACCACGGAGCGCGCAAAAGATTTACGCCGGTTTTTGATAAATTAAATTTGCCTTGCGGCGATGTTAAAAAAAGACGAATTGGGCCAAATAAAGTGATAATTGATTCCATTGAGGGAGATATTGAAGGAAAAGACATTTTTCTTTTAGATGACGAGATTTGTGAAGCCACGACCGTAATGGAGATAGGCAAGGTCTTAGAAAAGATGAAAGCCAAAAGTTTGACTATTATTGCCGCCCACGGATTATTTACTGGACGAGCAGTAGAAAATTTGCGTTGTTTGAAAATTCTTAAACAAGTGGCAATCACAGACACAGTTCCCGTCAAAGACGAGATTAAAAAACAACTGCCGATTGTAATTTTACCCATTGATAAATTGATTGCCCGGGCCATAAAAGAAATTTATCAACAGGGCTCAGTCAGCCAACTTTTTCAGATTAATTAACTCGTCTTGACAAAATTTATATCTTTGTTATAATATTCTCAAACTAAACTTTAAGTAAGGAGGAAAAATGATGGGAAAAGTATTTTCTTTGAAACCAAGGGTTTCAGAAATTGAGGGAAAACCGGCCGAAAAATGGCTGAGAGAAAACAACGAAATTATCGTTATTCCACGAAATGACGGTGTGGTGGTAAAAAATGTTTGTTGTACTGACATAAAAGTTAATGGTAAGAACGGCCGAGACAAATTCGTTCCAATGTCAACAGCTGTGTTGTTACAGCCGAATGAGAATTCCATAATCAAAATATGTGGACATCTCTTTACCTTAATTCTTTGACCCCTTCTGCTTTTTAAAATAAAGGTCCCGTATAGGGACCTTTTTAAATTCAGGATTTACAAAGCGTTATTTTTCGGATATAATAATCAGCGTATTAAACTTCGCTAACGCTTCGCTCAATGTATTAAGGAGAGGTCGCATAGAGGCCGAGTGCGCGCGCTTGGAAAGCGCGTATACCGCAAGGTATCGCGGGTTCGAATCCCGCCCTCTCCGTTTTTAAAAATATTTATGAAAAAATTAAGAAACGCCACTCTTGTTTTTTTGGTAAAAAAATCCCAGGGAAAAGTAACGGATATTTGTTTGGCGATGAAAAAGCGCGGTTTTGGCATGAACAGATGGAACGGCGTCGGCGGGAAAGTTGACGACCATAACGAGACAATTGAAGGGGCGGCGAAAAGAGAGGCAAAGGAAGAAATTGACGTTTTCGTAAAAGAGCTAAAAAAGGTTGCGGAACTCTCATTTTATTTCCCCCATAATCCAAAATGGAACCAATTAGTGCACGTGTTTTTTTCAGAGAGTTGGGAGGGCGAGCCAAGCGAAAGCGAAGAAATGAATCCCCAGTGGTTTTCATTGCCTGAAATTCCTTTTCAGGATATGTGGTCGGACGATATATTCTGGTTGCCGGAAGTCTTGAAAGAAAATCTGCTGAAAGCGGTTTTTAAATTTGGGGAAAACGACATTGTTCAGGACAAAGAAATAAATATTGTTGACGAACTGTAAAAATGCATGAATGATGGATAATTTAATAAAAATAATATAGAAAAATTTGAAATCATCTTGTCGCCCATGAAAACAAAGAAAATTATTTTTACCAAAACTTACACCAGAGACACCACTTTAATTATTCAACAAAGTTGGCATGATGTGATTGCTTATGCCTTTAAAAAAACGGAAGATTTGCCAAATCCCCAGGTTCCTCCAGTCATTCATTACATGAACGACGGCGTAATAGAAGTTTGGGAAAATAAGGCGGCTACTCAATGGTTTTCGGATAACTTGCAGGAAAAAATAAAAAAGAATGAATCTTTTATTGCTAAAATTCTCAATCAATACCAACAAGATTTAAAGATAATGAAAACTTATTGGAATCGTGGAGTAATGAATAACAAGAAAGATTTTGGGAAATATGTTGATTTAGTTTTTGATTTTATGAACGGTTTTGTGTTTATGTATTATACCTCGATTGATGAACGAACCCCGGAATATATCAGAAAACGAGCTCTTAAAATGCGCGATAAAGACACTTATTTTGACGCCAATGACCGGCTTTTACGGGATAGTCTTTTAGCCATCTATCCGAAATTAAAAGGATATGAGACCGCTGTTTTGCGAAACGAAATCAATAATTTGCCGTCAATTGATGTTTTAAAAAAGAGAAAAAAGAATTTTATTATAATCGGCGAAGTTGAAAGCCAAATTACGACTTTGGATAAATATCGTTTAAGTCATCCGGAATTTGATTTCCAGGTTGAATGTCCTTTGAAAAACACCGGCCTTTTAAAAGGCAAAACCGGTTATGGCGGACAAGTAAAAGGAGTTGTTCACATTTTAAAAAGAAAAGAACAAATTAATTTAGTCCAAAAGGGGGAAATTCTCGTTGCGGCCATGACAACGCCCGAGTTTATTCCGGCCATGAAAAAATCTGCCGCCATCGTCACTGACGAAGGCGGGATTACCTGCCACGCCGCCATTGCGGCCCGCGAACTTAAGAAACCCTGCGTCATCGGCACTAAATTCGCCACTCAAGTATTGAAAAACGGCGATGAAGTGGAAGTGGACGCGAATAAAGGGGTAGTTAGGATTTTAAAATCTGACGGATAATTTAACAAAAGTAATAAAAAAATATGGAAAAACTTAAGTCAAAAGGACAAATTAAGAAAAAAAATAGATGTTCTATATATTCGCTGGATTACTTAAAACCGGAAGTGGTGGCCGTGGCTTTTGCCAAATGTTCCCGGTCTTCCGATTCGTTTAAAAAAATCGCTTGCGAATTGACTGACGAAAAATCAGCGGATTTCCATGAAAAATGGGTAGTGGGATACGGGCACAGCAGCGTGGCCGAGCATGCCACTCTTCATTTAGCCATAGAAAACGTTTCCATTCTGGCCACCAAGGTAATTGAAGACAATAGATTGGCTTCTTACACTGAAAAGTCCACCCGTTATCAGATATTCAACCGGGAAAAATATTACAAGCCGGAGAACGTTATGGCTTCGTCTTTTGGTAAGACGTATGAAGACACGATGAATTACATTTACGACACTTATGTCGGGTTTAACGAACCAATGAGAAATTTTATCACAAAAAAATACCCCATTGAAAAGAACCAGAGCGAAAAAACTTACAATGTCATAATTAAAGCGCGCGTTTGCGACAACATCCGTTATTTACTGCCTACGGCCACGTTAACCAACCTGGGCATAACCGCCAATGCCCGAGTATTGGAACACGCCATAGTTAAGTTGCTTTCTCATCCTTTGAAAGAAATGCAGGAAATCGGAGCTAAAATCAAAAAAGAAGCTTTAAAAATTATCCCTACTTTGATAAAATTTGCCGACGCCAACAAATATATCCAAAAAACAAATAAATCATTGTCGTCCCTTTCAAAGGACTTTCTGAGTAAAAATCCGGAACCGGTTAACCCGGTGGAAATAGTTGATTATGACAAGAACGCCGAAAACAAACTGGTTGCCGGCCTTTTGTATCGCCATTCAAACTTGCCTTACAAACAAATTATGGCCCAAGTCAAATTAATGAACCGAAAGAAAAAAGAGAAAGTCATAGATGAAGCCTTAAGAAATCGCTCGGATTATGACCAGCCCATCAGAGAATTTGAAAATATTTATTATACTTTTGACATTCTTATGGACTATGGAGCTTTTCGCGACATCCAACGCCACAGGATGTGCACCCAATTGAATCAGAAAGTAACCGTTATCCACGGCTATGACACCCCAAAAGAGATACGAGAAGCCGGCCTGGAAAAGGAATATGACAAAGTAATGGATAAAGCGGCTGGGCTTTACAATAAATTATGCAGACGATTTCCCGACGAATCCCAATATGTCATCCCTTTGGCTTTCCGGAAACGCACTCTTTTTACTTGGAATTTGCGTGAATTGCATCATTTTATTTCTCTTCGCACCGGGATTAAGGGGCATATTTCTTATCGCCGCATCGCCCAGGCTTGCTGGCAGAAAATAAGTAAAATCCATCCCTTATTGGCGAAATATATCAGGGTGAACATGGAAGGAGGTTCCTCTTCCTGGGCTTCAACAATGTTTAATCCCGAATACAATTATATGCCAAAAATCAGGGGGAAAAATAATTAAGCGGAATATGTTTTTTAAAAATAACAACAAAAAGAGGATTTAACCTCTTTTTGTTCGTAAATTTTATTTTATCAATTTCCCGGTTGATATTAAATCAGATGGTACAATTTCAAAGCCAAATCGTTTAACTCCTTCATAAAATTTTCTTTTTCCTTAACTTCCATTTTGGCATAAGCCGACTTATCAACTTTCCCGGTCAATTCATTGAATTGTCTTTTAATTTCAATCAATTCTTCTTTTTGTTCCTTGGTGATAATAGTTTCATTTTTCTGGTCTAAAAGAGTATTAATCGCAAAATTAACTCCGGATACCTTGCTGCCGAACGATAAATCGTTGTTTATCAGAGCAGAAACAATTTCCTCGTAATCACCACTGTCAGTTTTGTCTCGTTCTTTCCAAAGTTCTGTTCTTACTATGTCAAATTCTTCTTCTGTAATGGACTTGCCATTTTTATCTACTAGGCGCAGACTGTCCACGGTTAAAATTTCTTTCAGCATTGTTTTGACTATTGTTTTCGGGTCGTCATTTTCCTCCGTCTCCTTTTCCCCGGTCTCAATAAGTTTATTCTTACGAAGAATAATCTTATAATCCCCGAACGTAAAAATCTTTTCTCCTTGCCGGGCCGGCGTTTCATTTGTAATATTTAATTTTTCCGGCATAAGCTTGTTTTTTTAGAAATTATAGTATAATATTATCAAATTACGGAAAGAAATCAATAAATTTATGCAAATACTTTCATATTTCCTCGTTTTCTTGGCTTTAATCGTCATTTATTTTTTAATTATAATGTTTTGGACCTGTATTGCCGTTGCTCCCTGGGTTCCCAGTAAGAAAAAAGATTTGGAAAGGATTTTTAAAGTTGCTCGTTTAAAACCCGGGGAAGTATTTTATGATCTGGGCTGCGGTGACGGAAGATTGGTTTTTCTGGCTAATCAGAAATTTAAAGCAAAAGCCGTCGGAGTGGAAACGTCTTTATTTCTCATTTTGTTTTGTAAAATTCGCCGAATTTTTCACCCCAACAAGGACATTGTCTTCAAATACAAAAGCATGTTTAAGGAAGATTTGTCCCGGGCCGACGTGGTTTATACTTATCTTTTGCCCAAGACTTTGGAAAAAAAATTAAAGGATAAATTCAAAAAAGAACTTAAACCCGGAGCCAGGGTGATTTCCTACGTTTTTGCCATTAAAGGTTTGGAACCCAAGGCTGTGGATAAGCCGGAACAAAAAAGCAACACAATATATCTTTATCAGTTCTAACCCCCACCCAACCTATGCTTTGTATTTTCTGTAAGCATCCTCAAATTAAAATAGTATTAACTAACCAAAGGTTGAGTGAGGGGTCTAATCTTGATTTTTGAATCAGATTTTGCTAAAATTAAGGTGATTTAAATTGAGAGATAAACACTAAAATTATGTTTAAAAGAAGAATTGTTATCGTTTTAATCGTCCTTTTAATTGTTTTTTTATTACCGAGTCTTTTTCATTTTTTTACTGATTTTTGGTGGTTTAAAAGCCTTGGTTATCAGAACATCTTATTAACCATTCTTAAAACAAAGATTTTCCTAGGTTTGATTATTGGTTTATTTAGTTTTTTAATCCTTTATTTCAATAGTCTTTTTGTTAGAAAATTGTTAAAGTCAGGTTTGGAAGTAATTACCATTAAGCCCGGACTCCAATTAAAATTAAACTTTGATTTAATTTATTCTTTAGTTATCGGCTTCTTTATCGGAATCGGTTCAATCGGTCAGTGGGACGTTGTTTTGAAGTATTTTAACCAGACTCCGTTTAACGTCACTGACCCTATTTTTAACAAGGACATCTCTTTTTACTTTTTTTCCCTGCCTTTTGTTCAATTTCTAGTTAATCTTGGCTTTTGGCTGATTATTTTCTGCTTTGTATTCCTGGCTGTCAAATTCCTTATTTTAAAAGGAAAGTCTTTGTTGACTTTTAATAAGTCATTATTCAAAGACGAAAAAATCAGAAAATATTCCTGTTTTTTAGCCGCCTTGTTTTTTATTCTAATTGCCCTTCATTTGCGTCTGGTTAAAATCCCTTCTTTAGTTTATCGTTCCAATGCTTCTTTTAACGGAGCCGGTTATGCTGATATTCATGCGGCTTTACCCCTCCTAAAGGTTTTGTTTTTCGTTTCTTTATTGGCAGTATTTTCTTTTTTGGTTAATATTTTTAAAAAATTACGTTACTTTATTTTCATCAGCGTCGGTCTTTATTTGGCAGTGGTTATTATTGGCGTGGCAGCGGTCCCGGCGCTTCTACAAAAGTTTGTCGTCCTCCCCAATGAATTAGTCAAGGAAACCCCTTATATTAACTACGGCATTGCGGCGACCCAGCGGGCTTTTTCCCTTGATCAAGTGGTTGAACGCGAGTTAACAGGGGAGATAGGTCTGAACATGGATGATATTAATAACAACACTTTGACAATCAAAAATGTCCGCCTTTGGGACCGTGAACCCCTGCTGGATACTTTTGGCCAGATTCAAGAAATCAGGACTTATTACGATTTTGTTTCGATTGACAATGACCGCTATTTATTCGGCGACGATTACCGTCAGGTTCTGTTATCGCCCCGGGAATTAAATTCTGACAGCTTGCCTCAACGTAATTTTATTAATGAACAATTAACCTTTACCCATGGTTATGGCTTGACATTAGGGCCGGTTAACGAGGTTACCCCCGAAGGTCTGCCCGTTTTATTTTTAAAAGATTTACCTCCGGTTTCCAGTTTGGAATCTCTTAAAGTTACCCGGCCGGAAATATATTACGGCGAACTTTCCAACAAATATGTGATTGTCGACACCAAATCAAAGGAATTTGATTATCCGGCGGGCGATGAAAACGTTTTTGTTCATTATCAAGGAACAGGCGGGGTTAAATTAGATTCCTTGTTCAAAAAATTAGTTTTTGTCATAGAATTCGGCTCATTGAAAATTCTTTTATCCAATGACATTACTTCAGATTCTCAGATTATGTATTATCGGGACATTAATACTCGTTTGAAAAAACTTTTGCCATTTTTAACTTTTGACAAAGACCCTTATCTGGTCGTTACCAATGAAGGCAGGCTTAAATGGGTGGCTGACGCTTATACTTTAAGCAATCGTTATCCTTATTCGCAACTGATTACCGACATTAATTACGTTCAAAACGACAATTTTGCCATTCCCCGGCAATTTAATTATATCAGAAATTCAGCTAAGGTAATTATTGACGCCTATGACGGAGGAATAAAAATTTATTTAGCCGACCCTGAAGATCCAATGATTCAGACATTTTCCAAAGTTTTTAAAAATACATTTTTGCCCTTGGATGAAATGGACCAGGACTTGAAGGTTCATTTGCGTTATCCCGAGGACTTGTTTAGCTATCAAACGAAGATTTATTCCATTTATCATATGGATGAGGTTCAGGTTTTTTATAACAAAGAGGATCAATGGGAAATTCCCTACTTGGCTTCTTTGGGAAGTTCTGATCCAATGATGAGAAGGATGATTATGAAACTGCCCGAAGGGGAAAAGGAAGAATTCATCTTAATGATTCCTTTTACCCCGCATGGCAAAGACAATTTATCGGCTTGGATGGTCGCCCGCAACGATGGAGACCATTATGGAGAATTAGTCGTTTATCGTTTCCCAAAGCAAAAATTGGTTTTCGGGCCGAAACAAATCATTAACCGCATTAATCAGGATACGGACATTTCGCAGCAATTGACTTTATGGGACCAGCGCGGATCAGAAGTGATTAAAGGAAATTTATTAGTCATTCCCATTGAAAAATCTTTACTTTACGTCCAACCCATATATTTAAGAGCCGAAGGGGGAAGAATTCCGGAATTGAAACGGGTCATTGTTGCCCATGATAACAAGATTGCCATGGAAGAAACTTTAAACTTGGCTTTGGAAAGCATATTTATCGGCCGGGTTGAGAAGACACAAAATGTTTCCTTGCCGGAATCAGAAGTGGTCAGGAATGACAAGAATTTGCTTGAACAGGCAAAAAAACACTATGATAACGCTTTAAAGGCTCAACAAAAAGGAGATTGGGCTTTGTACGGGGAGGAGATTGAAAAACTGGGAGAGATAATCAAATCCTTGCAAAAATAAATTTTATGGACACCGTTGAAGAGATAAAATCAAAAATAGACATTGTTGAGTTTCTTTCTGAATATATTCGTTTAAGGCAGTCAGGCAACAGTTTTCGCGCTCTTTGCCCTTTTCACAAAGAAAAAACCCCGTCGTTTTTCGTTTCGCCGGAAAGGGGAATTTGGCATTGTTTCGGCTGCAACAAAACAGGCGACATATTCGGGTTTTTAATGGAAATGGAGAGAATTGATTTTCCCGAGGCTTTGAGGATTTTGGCTGGAAAAGCCGGGGTGGTCATTGAACATTATAACCAACAAGCCGTGAGCCAGAAAACCAAACTGCTTGATATTTGCCGCTGGTCAGCCGAATTTTATCACAAGGTTCTTTGGGAATCTCCCTCGGCCGCCCCGGCCAGGGAATATTTAAAAAACAGGGGATTGGACAAGAAAACCATTAATGGATTTCAAATGGGTTTTGTTCCGGACAAATGGGACGCCCTTTTAAAGTTTCTGACAGGAAGGGGATTTAAGGAAAAGGACATTGAAGCCGCGGGAATGATTATCAGGTCTGACAAAGGCGGTTTTTACGACCGCTTCCGCAACCGCATCACTTTCCCCATTGCCGACGCTCATGATCAGATAGTCGGTTTTACCGCCCGGATTCTGCCGGGGACCAAAGATGAAGACAAGACGCCCAAGTATATAAATACCCCTGACACGCCGATTTACAACAAAAGCAGGGTTCTGTACGGCTTAAACAAAGCCAAAGCCAAAGCAAAAGAAGAAGACAAGATTATTTTAGTGGAAGGCAATATGGACGTCTTGGCCTGTCATCAAGCCGGATATGAAAATGCGGTTTGCACTTCAGGGACGGCCCTTACTCAAGACCAGATTAAAATCCTCCAAAGATACACCCAGAACATTATCCTGGGTTTTGACGTGGACTTGGCCGGCCAGGCAGCCACTCAAAGAAGCATTGATTTGTTGCTTCATCAGGGTTTGAACGTCAAAGTGTTAAAACTGGGCAAAGGCAAAGACCCGGATGAATTTATTCGCACGGACTTGAACGGCTGGAAAAAAGCCCTTAAAGACCCTCAGCCGATTATGGAATACTATTTTTCCCTGGCTTTTTCCGCCAGAGGCGGATCCGCATTAGGCGAAAAAGATAAAGAATTAAGTATTGAGGAAAAGAAGAGTGTGGTTAAAATTCTCCTGCCCATTGTTTCCAAATTGGGAGACCCGGTGGAAAGAGACCTTTGGTTAAAAAAATTAAGCGGGGATTTAAATGTTTCAGAAATATCTTTAAGAGACGCTTTAAGAAGAATTATCCAGCCCAGAAACCCGTTTTTGAAATCGGAACAGATTATACCGGAAAAAGTTTCCGGCGAGCAACAAGCGGGGGAGAGGTTTTTAGCCCTGGTTTTAAAATATCCGGAAAAGGGGGAAGTGTTGAAAAATGTGGTTTTGGACATGTTTTTAACGCCAAGAGACCAGACAGTCATCAGAATCACCAAGGATTATTATTTTAAAAACAAAAATATTGATTTAACGAGGATTAAGAAAGAGATAAATGATAAAGAGGTGATAGGTTATCTTGATTTTTTAATCTTTTTGGCCGAGAAAGAATTTGAGAGCTACAAACCGGCGGAGATTGACAAAGAACTTAATTGTTTAACCAATCTTTTAAAGAAGAAATATTTAAATAAAAAAAGGGAAAAGTTGCTCCAAGAATTGAAAGAAGAAGAAACAAAAGGAGACAGGGAAACGATTGAAAAGATAATGTTGAAAATCATTAAACTTTCCCAGGAAATTGACAGTTGTTAATAATATGCCTAAAAAGAGAATTAAAAAGGGACAATTTAAAAAACAGAAATCATTAAAAAAGAGAATTGCAAATAAGAAGTTTTTTAAGAAAGCAAGAAAGTCATTCAAGAAAAAAAGGTTTTTTAAAAAAAAGAAAATCCCGGGCCAGGCATTTTCAACAATAAAATGGCCGGAACAGGAAGTGGAGAAGCTGACGGCCAAAGGGAAACAAAGGGGTTTTGTCACGGAAAACGAACTTTTATACGCTTTCCCCAATATAGAGAGGTACTTGCCTCAGTACGAGGAATTTTTGGATTATTTGGAGAAGATCGGGATCAAGGTTGAGGAGTCTCACCAGGGGCTTTTAGAAAGGCCGAAAAAAGAGGAAAAAGAGGAGGAAATGTTTTTTGACTTAAGCCAGCTTTCGGCGGATTCAATCCAAATGTACTTGAAAGAGATCGGCCGGGTTCCTTTGATTTCCCCGAGCGAGGAAATAGAATTGGCGAAAAGGAAAGACAATAACGATAAGAAAGCGGCTAAAAAACTAATTGAAGCCAATTTGCGTTTAGTGGTAAGCATTGCCAAAAAGTTTTCCGGCTATGGTTTGACTTTTTTGGATTTGATTCAGGAAGGGAATATCGGCCTTTTCCGGGCGGTGGAAAAATATGACTGGCGAAAGGGATACAAGTTTTCCACCTATGCCACCTGGTGGATCAGGCAGGCGGTTATCAGGGCTTTGGCCGACCAGTCAAGAACCATCAGGATTCCGGTTCATGTGGTTGAAGTTTT
>CAZCKV010000010.1:0-11326 GCA_964499385.1 uncultured Gammaproteobacteria bacterium
ATATTGAATAAATCTGAAACTAGAAAGGATTTAATCAGCGCAGATTATGCTATCAACTTTGCCATCTTTTACGTAAGCATTGCAGTCATAAGTAAAAAGCCAAGGGGTGCATTTACCATTGGTTTCAATTACTTCGTTTTGCTTAGTAACTCTGTCTTGTTCCTCTTCTGATAATTCAACAATACAAGCACCTTCGCATTCGTTTTGATTGCTACAGGTTTTACCAGCGTCTGAAGTCGGCAAATTGCATTGTTCTTTTATAGTTAAACCAAAACGGCCCCATTCACCGCCTTGCACCTCGCAGGTTTCTTTATCTTGTGGAATATTTTCACGGTTTGCTGGTTGATTTGTTATACCGCAACCTTCTTCCCAAACCCTCAAACATTTCTGTTTGGCTTCGCACCAAGTATAGCCAGCCATTAAAAGACACCCGTGTTCATCTTTTTCGCCCCCTATTGGCTCTTCTGGCGTCCACCAATACTGATAAGCTAAAATTCCTCCAACTACTAAAACAGCTAAAACTATAATAATAGTTAGTGCTATTGGAGTAGATACTCCCCCCTTGGGATTAATCATAATATTTTTAAATTATTGTTAATTATTAATTAATTTTTAGACCTTTATTTTATTTTTTCGTCTCTTTATGTACTGTGTGTTTTTTGCACCATTTGCAAGCGATGTCACGCCCAGTGACATCGCTTTAATTCAGCATAATCTCCCACCAAACCCATATTTTGCGTTTTTAAAAAATATCCTCGACACAGGTTTGGTGGGGTCTGGATCTGTAAACCCCTCACTCAAAAATTATTAATGCTCAACTTTTTTGTAAGTTCTGGGGTCGGAAAAAAGATATTCTTAAATAAAAGGTCTGTAATAAAACCAACTTTATGCTTCGCATTAAAAAAAGCATAATTTCTGAGTAAGAGGTAAACAAAATTTTATTTGTTGCCTTCAATGTCAATCGGCTCAGACGGCTCTTCCGGAGTAAGAGTTTCCGCCTCTTTTACCGGTTCAGAAGATACCGCCGGTAAATTTTTTTCTTCTGCTCTAAAAGAGAAGATAACGAAAATCAGGCCGATAACGGCGATAGCAAGGCAAAGCCAGGAATTAAGAACGTTAAGTAAACCCAGAACAACGGCAACGATCAATAAAATGATCCCGATAATTAATTTAACAGATTTTCCTTTCATATTTTTGAAGATTAAATCCTGATTAAATTTATTATATATTATATAAATATATTATATAACTTTCATTGTTAAAAAACAATTAAACCCCGTTAGAAATAGGACGTGGACGAAATTAGTCGCATTCTAAGGCGCTATTATTAAATAAAAAGAAGAATATAAAAGTGATATTTTTAACTTTATACGCGTCCGCGATTTCTAGGGGTTTATTTTTTTCCGTGAAAAATTATCTTTTTTTTGTGGCTGTCGGGAAATTCCGTTTCAATTTTTTCCAGAACAAATCTGGCAAAAATTGACAAATCTTCGGCCCAGCGCGAATAACCGGAACACTGGCGGGAAATTCCTTCTAAAATTATTTGGCATACTTTCAAGGACTGGAAAGACAGCTCTGCCGCGACGTCCGTTTCCTGTTTTTGAAATCTCTTAAAAATTCCGTCTTTTTCTTTTTTAAAACTCTGTTGAATGATCAGGGCCTGATACAATTTATTTTCAAAAAAAGTATGATACCAATTTAATTCCTCAATTTCCTTTTTAAGCCCGGCTAAACTCTCTTGCAATTCATCGTCTTCTTTCGAAAGAATGCTGTCCATCAGGGTACGGACCCTTAGAACAAAACAGTGTCCCAATCTCCAAAGGGGAAATTCTTCCGATCGCGGTCCCTGCTCAAAACCGGTTCTTATTATTTTTATTCTGACTTTTTTTAAATCCAGCCCTTGGTCCTTAATGTCTTTTTTAATGGTTTCTATCAAACGGCCATACGTCTTCTTTATGTCGGCAAAAATGACTGTTGGATCGTCGGGGTCTTCTCCCCGGAAAACATGTTTAAGGCGGTCATTAAAAGCCTGTTGGAAAATTTGGCAACGGTCAGTCAGAGAACATCTTTCGCACCAACGGTCGCAAAAAATAAAAGGCATTTGTCGGTAAAGGCAGGTTAAATAATCCCCTTCTTTTTGTTTTCTCTTCATTTCCGTCATTGTTTTATTTTAACAAAAACCTCAAAATTGACAACCTTATTACCGCGGCTACACCTTGTAATTTTGGACAAAACTCTTTATATCTTCGGGAATAGGCACCTCTTTCTTGGGACTGATGCCGGGATAACGCCAGGCAGTGATAATGTTCTTTTTCCGGCCCGATAACTGGTACATCAGCCAGATTTCCGTCGGTCTTTTTGTTTCAGCCGGCTGCATTAAGGCAATTGTTTCCCTGACAATGCCTTTTTCCCGGCGTTTAGGATTTTTCAACAAGCGTTTCAAACGCGATTCTGAAAGCCCGTATTGACGCATTTTGGCGACCGCGTGCCGGGTCCAAATTATTTCTTCGCTGTTCCTCGGCGGTTTAAAGTACATTTAATTAACAATTAAAAATACCATTGGCTTTTTGCCCGTCCGGTTAAGGATAAAATCGCTCAAACTGGTCTGGATTTTCATTTTGTGTTTCCGGCCGTGCTTTTTAATCAATCGAGTGATCTTGTTCTTTATTTCCTTTACCAATTCCCCGTCCAAAAATACCCCTAGAGGAATAACTTCAATTCTTCTTTGGCAGGCGCTTATTAAACAAATTCCTGATTCGGCCATCTGCTCCCTGGTTTTCAGCGTTTCCCGGTTCAAGGCCTTTATTTTTTTACCTTCAACGACAAACAGCAAATCGGTCAATTTCCTTTTTAATACTCTGGCTTGACAATCCTGATCTATTTCCAACGTCTGATTGTTATAAAGCATAAAACAGTGGTCTTTTTTAATTCCCAGACTTTTGGCTAATTCAATGTGTTCCGCCTGCATGTAAGATCGTCCCTCTACGGGAATAAAGAATTTTGGCCTAACCAGTTTAATCATCTCTTTTAATTCTTCCTGAAAAGCGTGTCCTGAACTGTGAACGCCGGCGCCGATTACCGCCCGGTAAATAATTCGCGCTCCCTGGTTAACCAAACCGTCCATCATTTGATGAATGGCCAACTCACTCCCGGGAACGGCTGAAGAAGAAAAGACCACTGTGTCCCCTTTTTTTATCTTCACCAGCCAATGCTTGTTTTCCGAGATTCTCACCATTGACGAACCTTCTACTCCCTGGGATCCGCCGGCCAAAATAACTAACTTGTTATCCGGATAATTATTAATTTCTTTCGGTTCAATAAGAAGATTGGGATTAATGTTTAAATACCCGAGGTCTTGAGTAATAGCTACGCTTTTTCTTATAGACATGCCCACTAAAGCCACTTTCCTGTTGTATTTCTGGCTGACTTGAATAATCTGCTGGATTCTACTGATCAAGCTGGCAAAGGTGGTAAAAATCACCCTAGCCGGGGCTTGTCTGACAATCTGGTCAATGACTTTCCCCACTTCTTTTTCCGGAACCGAATGGCCGGGCAAGGCGGCATTAGTGCTGTCTGATAAAAGCGCTAAAACTCCTTTTCCTGCCAAGGCCTTTATTTTCTCCCTTTCCAAAGGTCTTTGGTCAACGGGATTGTCGTCTATTTTGAAATCTCCGGTATGCACAATCGTTCCCAATGGCGTTTCTATGGCAAAACCCACGCTGTCGGGAATATTATGAACCACGTAAAAGGGAGTGATTTTAAAGACCCCTATAGAGAAATTTTTGTTCTGTTGAATGGCGTTTAATTTGGATTTATATCCTAGACCGACGTCTGTCAAGCGGTCTTGGATAAAGCCCAAAGTCAAGGGCGTGGCAAAAATCGGAGGATCGTTTATTTTATTTAATAAATAAGGAATTGCTCCGATGTGATCCAAATGTCCATGGGTAATAAGTAAACCTTTTATTTTTCCTTTGTTTTGCTCTAAATAAGTTATGTCGGGTAAAACGTAATCTACACCGTGCAAATCCGGTCCGGGGAAATCAAAACCAAGATCAATTACAATGATGTCCGACCCGTATTCTATGGCGGTGCAGTTTCTCCCGACTTCTTCTACTCCCCCTAAGGGAATTATTTTTAATTTTTTCATAAATATTCAATTATTCTTCTATTCTTCCGGATAAAGCGACGGTTTTCTTTTGATTATCTTGTAAACGTTTTCCAAAAAATCCCCTCCGGCATATCCAATAATCAGAGAAAAAACGGCGTCCTGATGAAAAGCGTAAGCTATCACCAATCCCACCAGACCCGAAAGAAACATCATCACAAAAAAGTAAATCACGTCAAACTTGACGTCTTTGTAGGAAAACTGGTTTTTGATGAAACCGACCAGACCCCTGATTACGCCGCCGCAAAATCCGGTAATTAAAATTAACCACTCCATCTCTCACCCTTCAGCGATGCATTTTTAATACATCGATCAATTATTTTTTATTTGTTTATACGACCTATTCCCTTTTCCCTTTAACAACCTGCTTTCTTAAAATGCGAAGCATTATCGCTGAAGGGTGAGGGATTAAAATTTTATTTCAAAACTTTGAAAATTTTTCGTTAATTTTATTTTTTCAACCTTGATTTCTTCCACTTTTGCAAAAATCGTCCCGCAACGGACCCATTCTAAAAATTTCTCTATGTCTTCCTTGTCTCCGGCGACCGCAACCTCCACTGAACCGTCGTCCAGGTTCCTGACCCATCCTTTCAAATCTAATTCCTCCGCCGTTTTTTGAACTGCGTAACGGAAACCGACGCCCTGCACCCGGCCAAAAATTTTCGCATTTATCCGTTCCTTCATTCTCACTTTATCTCATAACTCAGAGTGACGTTGACCGTAATTTTGGTCTCCCCGGCTTCAATTTGAGCTCCTCCTCCAGCCATGCTCTTTTCTTCCATATCTAAGTTGTAAAGGCGCGGAACTGGTGAATAATCTGTATCAAAAACTGAAACATTGATTAATTTACCCAGATCTAAACCTGAAATTTTAGCAATGGCTTCTGCTTTTTCCCTGGCTTTATTAATGGCAATGTCCCTGGCTTGGGCCCGGGCTTCGTCTTCGTCTTCCAGAATAAAGTTAAGGCTGTCAACCTGGTTGGCACCGGCTGAAGTGGCCTTGTCAATAATTTGGTTTAGTTTCTCAAAATCATTCGTCTTAACCGTGATGCTGGCGCTTGCCTCATAGCCAACTAAAAACCTTTTGCCGCTGTTCCTTTCCCATTCATAACGAGGGCTGATGCTATAACGGGTAGTTTTAATCTTTTCTTCTTTTACCCCCAATTCCTTCAAGTTCTTAATCATCTCACTGTTCACTTTGTTTACTGCTTCCTGGACATAAGCTACTGTTTTGCCTTCCTTTTCTATCCCCAAAGTGATTTCCGCCGTGTCCGGTTGAATATAAACCTCTCCCTGAGCATCTACTTGAAAAGGATCCTCCTTGGGAATGGTCACTGACCTCAAGGACCAGGTCAAGCTGCTGCCGTACTTTAAAATCCCCATTGTCGCCAAAAAGATAACCAAGATGATGATTACCGGCTTTAAAAGCCTTTTTATGGTTTTTCTCATAAATTTTATTTGATCATTATTATTTATTAGGTTTCATTCTTAATTTACGCTTATACTAATTTTTGTCAACTTTTTTCAATTAACCAGCCCGGGTTATGTTCGGTTCTTTACCATAAAAAGGCACTGCTAATCTTTGCTTTTTGTTTTTCAACAATTCTTTAAGGCCTTTTTCAAATAAATCCCAATTATCGCCTGCTTCCGGCGTCAAATTAATCCCGATAACGGGAATCTTTAAAACCCAGGCCAAAGTATTGGAAACTGAGAGGGCCGCCCGAATGCCGGAAAAAGATCCGGGCCCGTTCACCACCACTATCCCTTTCAGTGCTTTCAGAGTTTTCTCTTGTTTTTTCAAAAAAGCATCAATACTCAAAAGTATCTTTTCTTTCCTGCTTTGAGGATTAAAAAAATTAAGCCAAAAAATCTTCCGGCCCTGCTTAAAGCCCAGAGTCATCTTCTTTTGCCCTGTGTTGTTTATAAACAGATACATATTAAAGTAAATGCAAAATGCAAATCTCAAAATGCAAAATTATTTTTTTCCGCCAGAGGCGGATCCGCCTTTGGCGGACAATATGAGTTAATACTCAAGAAGTTTACTTTACTCCTTGTTATTTATTTAGTATATATTATAATATAAACTGTTAATTTAACAATGATTATGACTGAAGAAATAAAAATAAGCCAATTTTGTTTTTCTAATCCCAGAGAGTCAAACAATTACGCCCAGGTTTACCTGGCTGAACCCGAAAAAAAGTTTTTGGAAAAATTCGGCCGCTTGGGTATTTTAATCAACCTGGGTTTCAAGGAAAAACTGAAGAAACAAACTCTGATCTGGGCGAAAAAATGGAGCCAAAATTTAATTGATTTAACCAAAAACGATTTCTACAACCCTTTGAGAACCGCGGGGGAAATTGAAAAAGATTTTGAAGAGTCTCTGCAAAAAATCAATAATTGGCTACAGCAGGAAAGATCCGGACAGCCGGAAATCTTTGAAAGGGCTTTGGTTGATTTTGACGTTGACATCGTCCTGCTGAAAGACGATAATGTTTACTTCAGTCAAACCGGAGATATAAGAACCTGTGTTCTCCAGGATGACAAGCTGGTTAACCTAGTTGAAGAAAAAAATAAATCGGCGAAATTCTCAAACATCGTCAGTGGAAAATTAGAAAATGACAGTCTTCTCTTTTTTACCACTAAAAATCTTTTTGATTATTTTTCTTCCCAAAAAATAATCCAAATCTTTAAGAAGTCGCCTGTTTCAAAAATTGAACCAGAAATTAAAAAATTTTTAAGTGAAGAAATCGGAAGAATCAGTCTCCTAGGACTGGTCTTTTCCAAAAGAAAGGAATTGCCAGAAGTCGCTGAAGTTAAAGAGAAGCCGGAAATAAAAGAAGAACTCAAACTTAATCCGTCAGTCAGTAAGAAAGTCGCTTCATCGGCGGACCGCCGAAGAGGCGAAAAACAAAAACCCGAACCGGCGAAACCGTTGATTGAAATGAAACCGGCAAAAAAAGAAAGATTCCAAAAGATAAAACCGGGACCGCCTGATCTGCCGATTATGAAAACCAGCCGTCTGACCTATTCCAGAAAATCTCTGTTAATCGTCCTCATTATCCTAGCAACGCTTTTTTCTTTAAGTCTCGTAACTCTGGGCCGGCAACAAAGAAAAAACCGCCTGGAACAGGAATATGCCCGGACTTTGGAAGAATTAAGGGCTAAACAGGACGAACTGTCATTGGCTTTGATTTATCAGGATTCCGTTAAAATCAAAGGTTTGTCAAATGAAATCAAGAATCTCTTGAGTCAATTGCCGCAAAAAACTGAAGAGCAAAAACAAAATTACAGTTTTTTTCAGGACAAATATGCGCAACAAATGAATAAATTTTATCGACTGATTACTTTGGATAACCTGTCCCCTCTGGTTGATTTGTCCGAAACCTACAAGGACGTCCAAACCGGCGGCCTGGCCAACGTCGGCAACGATTTCTATGTCTTTGATCAGACGAACAACCATATTTACCTGTTTAACGTTGAAACTAAAAAACTTGAACTTGTGAATCAGACTTCCACCAATGTCGGCCGTTTGACAAAGCTTTCTCTTTTGGACAACGACACTTTAATCGGGATTGATCAAAACCAGGAATTAGCAAGCTTTAATACGATTGACAAAAAACTCCTGCCTTTAAAACTTATCAGAGAAACGCCTCAAAAAATTCAGGATTTTTACGTTTACGGCCGACGTCTTTATACCCTTGAACCGCTGAAAAACCAAATATACAAGCATCAAAAGACCATTGACGGCTTCGGAACTGAACAATCCTGGCTTCAGGACCAAACCGACATTACCGACGCTCTGGCCTTTACAATTGACGGTTCTGTTTACGTCCTAAAAAAAACAGGCGAAATTTCAAAATTTTACCAGGGAAAAGCGGTTGAATTTAATTTAGACGACATCCAACCCGTCCTTTCTTTGTCTTATCCGAACGTAAGGATAAAAATGTTCACCAATGACGAATTAAACTATCTTTATCTCTTAGACGGTCCGGGCAAAAGGCTTATTATCTTAAGCAAACAAGGAAAACTCATTAAACAATTCACCAGCTCCTTATTTGAAGATTTAAAGGATTTTGTCGTCAGCCGCAAAGAAAACAAAGTTTGGCTCCTTTGCGGTCCGAAAATCTTTGAGATTCAGACGGAATAATCCTGTCTATTATAAAAATACTTGAAAACAATATACGCGCTTCTGCCGCGTATATTGTTTAAAAAATACAATTACGTCCTATTTCAAGGTCACTTTTGCTCCCGCCGCTTCCAAAGATTTCCTCATTTTTTCCGCTTCTTCCTTTTCCACATTTTCTTTCACGATTTTCGGCGCGGCGTCGACCAGGTCCTTAGTTTCTTTCAATCCCAACTGGATAAACTCCCTCAAGGCCTTAATCACCCCTATCTTATTCTCTCCGGAAGCGGTCAATTCCACGTCAAAAACGTTCTTCTCTTCGGCAGCCGCGCCCGGTTCCCCTCCGGACGCCGGAGCAACAGCCGCCACAGCCACCGGAGCTTGGGCGGAAACGCCGAATTTTTCTTCCAAAACCTTGACCAGTTCGGCTAAATCCATTACGCTCATCTTTTCAATCTCTTCAATCAAACTTTTGAATTTCTTGGGAACTTCGACTTCTTGTTTTTTATCTTTTTCTTCTGTCATAATGTTAAAAATTAAAATTATTTTTTAATACTTGATAAAACGTAAACCAGATTTTTTAGATTTCCTTTCAGAGCATAGACAAAACCGTTTATCGGCCCTTTCATCGTCCCGACCACCCGGGCAATCAATTCCTGTTTACCCGGCAACTTGGCTAAAATTTCCACTGTTTCGGAATTGATAAAATTTCTTTCAACAATCCCTCCCTGAATCTTTAATTGTCCGTGTTCCTTGGCAAATTTAATCACCATTTTAGCCGGCTCCGTGTCCGATTCAAAACCGAAAACCAAACCCACTCCCCCGCTGATCTTATCCAAATCAATGTTTTCCAGTCCCATTTTTTTCAAAACTATGTTTAAAAGAGTTTTTTTAGTGACCAGATATTGACAGGATTCCTGTTTCAATAAATCTCTCAATTTATCCATTTCCTTGACTTTTAATCCGTAATAATCTATAAAAACCAAGCTTTTCATTTTAGATAACTGTTCTTCAAGATTTTTAATGACTTCTTGTTTTTGTCCTTTTGTCTTTGCCATAAATTTAAAAATTCACTAAACCCCGTAGAGAAAAGGGGTAAATAAAAATAGCCGATCACAGACTATAAAAATAAAATGGTTGGATTTTTATTTTGTCTCGGCAGGAAATTAAGCCTTATCCGGCACCTGCTGTCTGTGACCCTGTTGTCAGTATACAACAATATGTTTATTCGGTCAATTCACTTATCCACAATCGGTCATTTGATGACTGTTCCGATGAATTTTCCTCCTTTTAAATAAATCTCCGTATTCTTGAGATTCCTGCCATTTAGAATAACGACTTTCAATCCCATTTTTCTCGCCAGCTTGCTGGCGACAGGATCAAAAGGGGCGGATATTCTCGGCGACCATTTCGTTCCGACAATCTTTGAAAAATCCTTCCATCTGATTTCCTTTATCGGCTTGGCGTTCCTGTATTTTCGCGGATCCTTGTCATAGACATAATCAATGTTGCTCAGGTTAATGACTTCCTTCGCCCCCAAGTTTTTTGCCCAAAGGACCGCGTCTTTGTCCGTGGAACACCCCGGCTTCCAGCCGGAAGCGATAATAAGGTTTTTGTTTGTTTTGACCTTGGTATGGGGATCATCTATCACCGAAGTATGTGCCTGCCGGGAAAAAATCACTCTTATCAATTCTCCGTTCAGTTTGCTAACTGCGATTCCCAGCCAATCCAAATCAACATCCTTAATTTTAGCGACCTCTTTCGCGCTCTTATTGTAATGACGGTTGACTCCGCCTCCGCCGGTAATGATCACGAGCCGATAATCACTCTTTAGGAGTTTTAAGACGAGATTTCTGAATCCTTTCAAGAACCCGACCTCAACCTTTCCACGCGGAACTATCAAAGAACCTCCGAGGGAAAGAATGATTATTTTTCGTTTTTTTGTCATAAATTATTGATTACATTTCTTCTAATACTTCTATGCCCATCAAATCTAGGCCTTTTCTAATCACCTCGGCAACGGCTTGAATCAAAGCCAAGCGCGCGTTTCTTAACTTCGGCTTGGCTTTTAAAACCGGGTGTTGATGATAAAATTCGTTGAATTTCTGGGCTAATTTCAAAATATGCTGGGCCAAATAAGAAGGATTGTAATTTTCAACTGATTTTTGAATCGTTTCCGGAAGGGTAAATAAAAATTTTAATATCTCCGTTTCCTCCCTGTTCCCCAACGCCGAATAACTGATCCTCGGCGGTTTGTCTCTCTTTTTAACTTTTTTTAGAATACTTTGAATTCTGGCATAGGTGTATTGCAAATACGGACCAGTGTCTCCTTCAAAGGAAATGGAAGCTTTGGAGTCAAAATGAATTTCCTGACCGGGAGTAAATTTAAGCAAAAAAAACTTCAAAGCCCCTAGGGCAATAATTTCCGCCCTTTGGGAAACCTCTATTGGACTGAGGTTTTGGTTGCGGCTCAAAATTTCTCCTTTAGCCAGTTGCTCCATTTGAGCAATAATGTCATCTGCGTCGGCCGTCTCTCCTTCCCTTGACTTCATCTTGCCATGAGGAAGAAAAACCAAACCGTAAGAGAGGTGATAACAATTTTTAACCCACTCAAAACCAAAAATCTCCAAAATCTTAAAAAGAACCTTAAAATGATAGTCTTGTTCCGAAGCGACGACGTAGATTGATTTATCCGGGGAGAATTGGTCGTGCTTCAGTTCAGCTAAGCCAATGTCCTGGGTGATATAAACACTGGTGCCGTCGGTCCTTAAAAGGACTTTTTTATCCAGACCGTATCCGGTTAAATCAATTTCCACGGCTCCGTCTTCTCTTTTGTAACACAAGCCCTTTTTTAGGGCTTTAAGAATTATTTTTTTTCCTGAATTATAAATATCGCTTTCAAAATACCAATGGTCAAAATCAATTCCGATTTTTTCATAAGTTTGCTTCAGGCCTTCTATGGCCCACTTGTTCATCTTCTGCCACAAAGCGACTGTTTCCGTTCCCCCTTCTTCCCATTGAATCAGCAGTTTCTGCGCT
>CAZCKV010000011.1:0-11180 GCA_964499385.1 uncultured Gammaproteobacteria bacterium
AATCAGTGGTATTTATTTTTGAAGGACTTGGCCAAAGAAGTAAAACCAGATATAGCAATTTCATTTTTTATCGCTCCCTATGGTTATCCTTTAGCTTTAATTAGTCAGGAATTTGGTTTTTCTTTAATATCGGCAATTAGAGGTAATGATATAGGTAGATTTATGCATGACCCAATCGTTATGCCATTGTTAAAACATATTTTAGAAAATTCCAAGATTACAGTATGTTTAGCTAAAGACCTGGAAACTCAAGTAAAACTTCTTTACCCTAAAGCCAAAACTAAAGTGCTGTATAATTCAGTTGATCCAAAAGTTTATGAAAGACAATGGAATGATATTGCAACCAAGAAAGAGCTTGTAATTGGCTCGGTCGGTATATTTAAGCCTAAAAAAGGTATGGAATTTTTTTTCAAAGCTTTCAATTCTAAAAAGTGGAAGAATTTAAGTTTGCTTTTGGTTGGAGATTTCCATAAAAGTACTACTAAAAAAGAAGATTTAATAAAATCATCAATTAATAAAATTAGAATTACTGGCGTTGTAACTAGACCGGAAGTCATGAAATATTTGGATCAAATCGATATATTTGTTACGCTAACTAATTCCGATGGTTGCCCTAATGCAATTTTGGAAGCCATGGCTGCAGGTAAGTGTATAATTACGACGCCAGTTGCTGCTATGCCAGATTTATTAAAACATAAGCACAGTGCTTATTTTGTTGATAAGCTCGACCAAGATTTGATTGTTAGAGCTATTGAAGAATTGTTATTAAACAGAGAATTGATAAAAAAGATAGGTAAGAATGCTAGATTAGCGGCTAAAAAACTTTTACCGCCATACGAAATTGACGGTTGGAACAAAATCATAAAAACAATTAAATAATATGACGACGATCTTATACAGTCATGATGGCAGAGGAGTTGGACACGTTAGTAGGATGGCAGCTTTGGCTATGGGAATAAAAAGAATAAAGCCATCGGATAAAGTTATTTGTATTACCGGCCATGATGGTTTTAGCAATCTTCACAGCCGAAAAGATATTGACTGGATCAAGTTGCCATCATACAAAACCAATATTGAAAATGGCAAAGTTATAGCTAAAATTTCTCCGGCTGGCTACAATAAGTTTGAGCTTTCAAAAATTAGATCAGAAATTATATTATCGGCCATCAAAGCTTTAAGGCCGGATAATTTTATAGTTGAGTATTTTCCTCAGGGTAAAATGCTTGAACTTAGAAAGTCGCTGTTGTATTTAAAGAAAAATACCAAATGTAAAATTTACCTAGGGTTAAGAGGTGTCATTACTGATAAAAATGACTATGGTTACACTGATGTTTTTAATCAAAGTAATTTTGACTTCATAGAGAAGATTTATAACAAAGTCTTTTGTTATACTGATCCAAAAATATTTAAGTACTCTACAGATGTCTTGCCAAGAAAAACATTAGATAAAATAATTTACACTGGCTACGTTTCAAGAGCTTTTGAGATAGAAAAACATAACCAAATAATAAAATTTAAAAAATCTTATGATAAGGTTATAGGATTAGGGTGTAGTGTTAACGGTTTGGAAATAATTAAAAAACTATTATCAATAAAAAAATTTAAGTTTAAAAAAGAAAAATGGGTTGTCTTTTTAGGTACGGCTTTACTTGCTAAAGACATAAAAAAAATAAAAACGATAGGCAGGTCTTTAGCTAATGTTGATTTGATAAATTTTAGTGATGACTTTTTAAAAATTATGAAATCTTCAAAGGCTGTCATAAGTCATGGTGGATACAATGCAATCACAGATGCGCTATTTTTCAAAAAACCATCAATTTTTATAGCTCGTGATGTTCCCGAGAAAGATCAAGAAATTCACTTAGAATACTTTAAAAAAGCTGGGGTGATTAACGATTATATTAAAGAAAGATCTTTTGATTATGATAAAATTAAAAAAAATATAAAAGGTTTTGATAAAAATTCTAATTTTTCAATAGTAAAAATTAATGGCTCTGAAAAAGTTGCAAAAATTATCTTTAAGAACTAATTATGCTATCTTTAATATTCTTATCAATTTTTTTATGTGGGAAAAAGGTGTCAGGAACCTTTTATTATGACATGGTAATTATATGGGGAGAGCATTAAATTTCATGCCCAGGTCGAACCCGGGCAGGCTGGGCCCCATGTTGGAATGAAATTAACTTGATCTTTTATTTATTTAGCTATGCGCCTCTCAGTATTACAAAAACAAATACTTAGTGAATGTTATTTTGCTTCTGGCAAAATTTTATCAGAAGAAATTGTTAAATCTTACCGAGGGAGGGGGATGAGAAATGTTCGAGGAATTGTTATTAAGAGTTTAGAAAGATTAATTAAAAAAGAACTTCTCTCGGCGGTAGCAAAGAAAACCTCGCAAAAATTATTTATTAAAGAAATAAAATTGACTAAATTGGGGCGAGAATTAGTAAGAAAAATTCT
The DNA here is from genome assembly GCA_964499385.1 of uncultured Gammaproteobacteria bacterium. Lineage (GTDB taxonomy): Bacteria > Patescibacteriota > Patescibacteriia > UBA2591 > UBA6264 > JAQTOB01. Next base: position 2,461 of record CAZCKV010000011.1, read on the forward strand.
CAAACAAAAACAGAAAAAATTACCATTAAAGATGAGATAAAAGATATTTACTGAAAAAGGGACTGTCCCTGAAAATTGGCTCTCGGAAATGGCTTTATTAGGCGGAGTTTTGGGGCAAAAATCCAAAATGGCAAAATTTTGACCCAAAACCCGAAAAATCGCCTCCGGAGCGATTTTTTGTTTGGGTTGATTTTTGGACAAAAAAGTGGTAAACTATTTTGATAAACCAAGCAGACAGCTTGGCTAAGCCAAGTAGAAAGCGTAATCAAATCAAATAAAATCTCATGGAGCTTAATAAAACTAAAAATTCAGCGATAAAGTTTAGGTTGGCCCGGGTTTTGGGTCTGTCGGACGTTACCTTAATCGGCGTCGGGGCGTTGCTGGGAGGAGGTATTTTTACCTTAACCGGATTGGCTTTATCTTATGCCGGTCCCTCTTTGATTCTGGTCGTCGTTCTCAACGGAATTATTGCTCTTATGACGGCTATGGCTTATGCGGAACTCGGCTCGTCTTTCCCTGAAGCCGGCGGCGCTTTTGTCTGGGTCAGAAAGGGCCTGGGAAACTTGCCGGGACATATTACGGGCTGGGTTTCTTGGTTTGCCAATGCCGTTGCTTGCGGGCTTTATTCTTTGAGTTTTGCTTTCTATTTTTGTTTTATGCTTTTCTCTGTCATTTTGCCATTTTTCGGCATTTCTTTTTCTTTTAACGAGGGAAGCGTCTTCCAAAAAATAATAGCCGTTGCCATCATCGTACTGATAGGATGGGTTAACTACAAAGGCGTAGCCGGAACAAGCAGACTGGGAAAAATTATTGTTTATCTTGAAATTTTGGTGCTTGGCACTTTTATTTTTTTTGGCTTGCTTTCTTTTTTTAAAAAACCTGATTTACAAGCCAGTTTTATTCCTCTTTTCCCTATGGGCTTATTCGGTTTATTTTCGGCCATGGGTTTAATGTATATTGGCTTTGAGGGTTCGGAAATAATTGTCCAGTCCGGAGAAGAGTTGAAAAATCCACGCAAAAACATCCCGAGGGCAATCTTTTTTTCTTTGGGCATTATTTGTATTTTGTATTCTCTGGTTATATTTAGCGCTTTGGGAGGAGGCCCGAATTGGCAGATTTTATCCGCAGCCGGGCAAGGAGCTCTGGTAAAAGCTTCCAACTTTTTTATGCCGGGACTTGAATGGATAATTATTTTTGGAGGTCTATTGGCGGCTTTTGCCGCTCTTAATGCCACTATTTTTTCTTCTTCCCATGTATCTTTTTCTATGGGCAGAGCAGGAGCCCTGCCCAGTTTCCTGGCGAAAATCCATCCCCAGAATCGCACCCCATATATTGCTATTATAATTTCCACCATTCTGGTTATATTCGTAGCCGGACTTCTTCCATTAAAAGAAGTGGCGGCCGTCACCGACCTTCTTTTTATCTTTCTTTTTATACAACTTCACCTCGCTTTAATTGCTTTGAGAAAAAAACTGCCGGATGTTCCACGCCCCTTTAAAATGCCCCTTTATCCTCTGCCTTCACTCATAGCAATCGCTGCCTATGGAGTTTTAATCTATCAATTTTTTAATGTTAGTCCTGTCGGTCTTGCAGTTGTCTTACTTTGGCTGTTCGCCGGTTTTTTAATCTATTTTTCTTACAGCAAACCGGTGGAAATAGAAAAAGTCGGGAAAGAAATTTTCTTTGAGGAAACATTCAGGACAACGGAAAGAAAAGCTGACCGGATTTTGCTTCCCATCTATCCCGATACAAATTGGCGCAATCTGTTAAATCTGGCTTTGATTTTTGCTAAACAGAAAGATGCCGAAATTTTTATTCTTAGCGTAAAAAAGGTTCCGTTCCACCTTCCTCTCAGAGTAAAAGAAGATGAAATAGAAGACGACAAGAGGTTTTTAGAGGAAGCTTTGAATCTGTGCAAAGACTGCGGAGTGAATGCCCATGCTGTTTTAATGACAAGCCGTAGTATTTCCAGAGCAATCATCTCAATGATTCAAAGAGAAAGGCCAAGCTTTTTGTTAATGGGATGGAAGGGCCATACCCGGCTGACCAAAGCTGGCCAAAAAGTATTTGGAAGGGAATTAGATATAATCTTAAGGGAAGTTGACTGTGACTTAATTGTTACCCGCCTGGGGCAACTTAACGATCTTAAAACTATACTTTTGCCTTGTGCTCCCGGTCCGCATCTTCGCATCCTGGGGCAAACGGCCAAGGTCATCGCCGAAGCTTTTGACAGTAAAATTAAAGCAGTTTTTGTTACTAGCAAAAAGTGGGCCGAAAAATCAGACCCCGAAGAAAAATTAAATCAATGCGTTTCCTCCATGGAAATCCCCTCCCAAATACCTTTGAAAACTCAAGTTTTGTATGCCAAGCAATCTTCGCCAAGAGACATAGCTTACCAGATTGTACAGGAAAGCCAGAACCATGGCTGTATTTTAATGGCTTCGGCAAGAATGAAACTATTCCGCGAAATGATTTTTGGCAATGTTACGGAAATCGTCGCCAGAAACTCCACCTGTTCGCTGATTATAGTAAAGAGCCATCGATCCATTCTCCAGCCTATTCTCTCCTTTATTTATAGTAAACTCGGTTAAACCTCAGATCGATATAATCCAAGGTTTTCCTTTTTCAGATTAAAATATATTTTCCAGAACAGGTCGCCCCAAAGGGCCTCTCCTTCGCCCTTCGGGCTTCCACCTTCGCCAAAGCTACCTCCTTCGCGCTCCGTCGCTGAAGCTATGGAGCGTAGGCGACCGAAGTAGCTCTCGCCTTGCCGAAGCCTCGGCGAAGCGCAGGTCGGCTACGAAGGTCGAGTCGGCGGAACAACGGCGGGCAAGGATTTTTTGCTTGCCCTGAGAAAATCAAAGGGGTAGAATAAACAAAATGAGATGGTTATTAAGATCAAAAATTCATAAGGCAACGGTTACCGATGTAGATTTGAATTATGTGGGAAGTCTAGGCATAGATAAAGCCCTTATAGAGAAGGTTGGTATTTTACCGGGAGAAAAGGTTTTAGTGGTAGATAATACTAACGGAGTAAGACTAGAAACCTATGTGATTGAGGAGGGAAAAGATTCCGGGAAGATAATTATTTACGGAGCTGCTTCTCATTTAATTAGAAAAGGCGATGAAATCATTATTATGGGTTTTGAATTGACTAATAAACCAATCAAAGCCAAGAATATCCTCGTTGATAAAAATAATAAATTCGTGAAGTTTTTATAAGCCAGCAAGCCGAAATTGAATTTAAAATTAAAAATGAATGTTTTTGAAAAATTATACCAAGAGCTTAAAAGGGAATATGGGATGCCTGAAGGTCAATGGCAGCTTTGGTGCAAAAGGCCAAAAACTGAAAGAGAAAGAGAAGAAGTGCTCATTGGAGCAATTTTAACGCAGAGAACTAATTGGAGGAATGTTGAACTGGCAATAAATAATTTAAAAAGAGCAAAAATAAATTCGCTGAAGAATATTTATCAATTGGGACCGAAAAAGCTGGAGAATTTAATAAAACCATCGGGATTTTACAAAGTCAAGGCTCAATATCTGTTTAATTCAGCCAGGTTTATCATTGAAAATTATGGCCGCCTGGAAAGAATGAAAAGGGCGGAACTCAAAGGTTTAAGGGAAGAGTTGCTAAAATTAAAGGGTATTGGTCCGGAAACAGCGGATAGCATTTTACTTTACGCCTTAGACAAACCGATTTTTGTGATAGATGAATATACCAGAAGATTGGTTAAAGAACATCATTTGGCAGTTCAGACGAATTATCAGTTTCTGCAAAAATTGTTTGAAGAAAATTTGAGAAGAGATTACCGTTTATATCAAGATTTCCATGCCTTGATTGTTATTAACGGCAAAGATTCAAAGTCGAAAAATTAATTGACCCATCACTACCAAGTTTTGGTGTTGAGGGCAAGGGAATAAAATCATAAAAGGTTAATATATGACAAGAGAAGAGGGGTTAAAAATATTAAAAGAAAATCTTTCAAATCAAAATTTAATTAAGCATAGTTTGGCCGTAGAGGCGATGATGAGAGTTTTGGCTAGGCATTTTGGCCAAGATGAAGCAAGGTGGGGCCTGGCTGGACTTTTGCACGATATTGATTATGAGAAAACAAAAGATGACCCCATTCAGCATTCTTTGATAGGTGCTCAAATGTTAGAGAATTTAGGGTTAGATGGCGATATTTGTCGAGCAGTAAAAGTTCATAACGAAGCTCATGGCATACTCCCCGAAACTACAATGGAAAAATCTTTATTTGTTGTCGATCCTTTGACTGGTTTGATTGTGGCGGCTACTTTAGTTTTACCATCAAAAAAATTAAACGATTTGGCTCCAGAAAATATTTTAAATCGTTTTAAAGAAAAAACCTTTGCTAAAGGAGCTAATCGAGAAATTATTAAAAAATGCGAAGAATTACTTGATTTGAAATTAGAAGAATTTGTCAAAATCGGTCTTGGAGCGATGCAAAAAATTTCTCAAGAATTGGGTCTTTAACGGGGCACAAAAAATGGTGAAAAAATAGTGTCAACTCTATTTTTAACCCTTCGATAAACTCAGGGCAGGCAAAACCCTAAAGTAGAATAAAATTCACTACGGGGTAAGAAGGAGAATTATGAAAACTAAGATTTTTGGAGGTAAGAAAATTACAATAAAGAAACTTTCAAAAAAAGATTTAAGAAATGTTAAAGAGTTTCAGGATTTTGTTAATTCTTTGATTGAAGAAAAAGCTCAAATTTCACTTAATAAAAAATTATCGTTAAAAGAAGAAAAAGAATGGTTAAAAAGACAATTAGGACAAATTAAAAACCAAAAAACAGTTTTTCTATTGGCAGAATGCGATGATAAGGTCATTGGAACTACCGGTATTGATCTTCGTCGAGGGAGGCAGGAACACGTTGGAGAATTTGGAATTAGCATCAGAAACGGTTATCGGGGAATTGGCTTAGGAAAGCATTTAATGAAAGAAATACTTAAATTGGCCAAAAAAGAATTAGAGCCCAAACCAAAAATTATTAGATTAAGCGTTTTCCTCACTAATAAGCCGGCTATTGGGCTTTACAAAAAATACGGTTTCAAAAAAGCAGCCAGAATCCCAAAGCAACTCCAAGATAAAGGAAAACTATTAGATGAAATAATAATGCTTTTAGAATTATGAAAAGAGAAATTGATGTATTAGTAAGGGCAATTATTGAAATAAATGGAAAAATTTTAGTTTGCAGGAAAATAGGGAATAAATATTATTTTTTTCCCGGAGGGCATGTAAAATTTGGAGAAAGCGCAAAAAAGGCCTTGAAGCGAGAGATTAAAGAAGAACTTGGTTTAAATATAAAAGAGTGTTCTTTTATTGGCAGTTCGGAGCATTCGTTTGTTGAAGATGGGAAAAAGTATCACGAGATTAATTTGGTATTTCAGGCTAAAATTGACAAGACAAAAATAGAAAGCAAGGAGGACCACCTTCAATTTTTTCTTTTAAATAAAAAACAATTAATTAGAGAGGTTGTTCTGCCCGAAGTGTTAAAAAAAGCTCTTTTGAAATGGTTTCGAAATAAAAAGATATTTTTTGTAAGTCAATGGGATAATTAACAAAATTTAGCCCGAAGTTGATACAATGAAAATTAAAGAAATTCAGGCAAAAAATATTCTTTCAAAATCGAAGGTTTATGATTGGACAATTAACCCCTATGTGGGATGCATACATTCCTGTGCCTACTGTTACGCTCGGTTTATAAGAAGATTTAGCGGCCACAAAGAGAATTGGGGTGAGTTTGTTGATGTAAAAATTAATGCGCCAGAATTGCTCAGCCAGGAAATAAAGAAAAAGAAAAAGGGAAGAGTTTGGGTAAGTGGAGTATGCGATCCCTATCAACCAGTTGAGAAAAAATATGAATTAACAAAGAAATGCTTGGAAATTCTTCAAAGAAATAATTGGCCAGTGATAATTCAAACAAAATCGCCATTGGTTTTGCGAGATTTAGAGTTATTAAAGAAATTTCACGAAATAGAGGTTGGATTTACTATTACGACTGGCGATGAAGAAATTAGAAAGATTTTTGAACCGAGAACTGCTCCAATAAACGAAAGAATTGAAGCTTTAGATAGATTGCATCAAGAAGGCATTAAAACCTATGCAATGATAGCCCCTCTTTTGCCAAAGGCAGAAAGCTTAGTACCTAAGTTAAAAGGTAAAGTAGATTATGTTATAATTGACAAAATGAATTACCATTATGCCGATTTGGTTTATAAAAAATATCAATTGAAAAAAATACAAAATGGAAATGAGCTGGCTAATCTTTTTGAAAAAGAAAATATTCCTTGTCAGGTTGTATTTTAAAAATTAATCCTTCGATAAAAGCTTCGACTGAGCAGATTCGTCCTGAGCCTTTCGGCAGTGAGCTCAGGACGAATCTGCTCACTGCCGAAGGGCTCAGCCAAATGTCTTCAGAGTACGAAATTAATTGAGAAAATAAAATTTATGACAGATTTAACAATAAAAGAAGCTCAAAAGATTGTTGATAAATGGATCAAAACCGTGGGGGTAAGATATTATTCCGAACTTACGAATATGGTCATATTAATGGAAGAAGTTGGAGAAGTTGCAAGGATTTTTTCGAGAGTTTATGGAGATCAGAGCTTTAAAAAATCAGACGAGGGAAAAGATTTAGCCGATGAACTGGCAGACGTTCTTTTTGTTTTGATTTGCCTTGCTAATCAAACTGGCGTTGATCTAACAAAAGCTTTTAAGAAAAACCTTGATAAAAGAACAAAGCGAGATAAAAATCGGCACAAAAATAACATAAAGCTTAAAAATAAAATAACCAAAATTTAGGCCGAAGTTAAAAGAAATTTATGAAAAAAGTAGCTATTTTTGATATTGACGGGACAGTTTTTCGATCTAGTTTACTCATAGAATTAACCGATGCGTTTATTCAAGAGGGTATTTTCCATTTAAAAGTGAGTAAATTATATGCCCAAGCCTATGAAAACTGGCTGGACAGAAAAGGCCCATATGAAGAATATATTGAGGCGGTCATCAAGGCGTTCAGACAAAATATCAGAGGCGTTCGGTACAATGAATTTTCAAAAATCGCTAAAAAAGTTGTTGCTTTCCACGGAAATCGAATTTATCAATACCCTCGGGACATTATAAAAGATTTGAAAAAGAAAAACTATTATCTTTTGGCAATTTCTCACTCGCCTCAAAAAGTCGTAAAAGAATTTTGTAAAAAAATGGGGTTTGACAAGATATACGGCCAGATCTATGAAATTGACGGACAAAAAAGATTTACGGGTAGGGTCCTTCATTTGGAGCTTATCAGTGACAAAGCCGAAATTTTAAAACGCGCTGTTGAAAAACAAAAATTGACGCTAAAAGGATCAGTTGGGGTTGGGGATACAGAAAGCGACATCGCTTTTTTAAAAATGGTAGAGAAGCCCATTTGTTTTAATCCCAATCAAAGACTTTATCAACATGCGAAACGCGCTGGCTGGAAAATTATTGTCGAAAGAAAAGATGTCATTTATCACCTTTAACATTTTCCCACCCCACATTTTAAAAATAAAAAATTGATTTACTTTGGATAAGTGGTAATATTAAAATATGTTTTCAAGAAATATTGAAAATTTTGAAAGAGAAGAAGAAATAGTTGATCCTTTAAAGGAGTTAGCTGAAGATGAGCGTCAAAGACAGGAAGCGGACAAAATTTTTAAAGAAAGGGAAAACAAAAAGAAAATTAAGGACTTGGACCGTATGGAAGCGTGGAAATACCGTAAACTGGCTGAAAAATATGGCAAGAAAATAATTGACTCCATTAATAATCTTCAAAACGCTTCCCGTGATGATAAATCGGAATCAAGAGAGGACGGGAAAATGTAAAAATAGCGGTAATTATTGTCGTTAAAGAGCCGGAAATAAAAAAGAAATTAGCAAAGGCGGCTTATGGCCAGGATTTTTTCGCGAGTGCGCCGCTGGTTTTGGTTTTCTTCAGCGCGCCTTCCCGCTCGGCCAGGAAATATGGCGAGCGCGGAAAAGACCTTTACAGTCTCCAAAATGCCACTATTTCAGCCAGTTTTGCCTGGCTGCAAGCAGTGATGCTTGGTTTGTCCTGTTGTTGGGTGGGCGCTTTTAAAGAAAGCCAGGTTAAGAATATTTTAGGGATAAAAGGAGACTGGCGTCCGATTGCTCTTTTGCCTCTTGGATATTCGGCAGAATAGCTTTAGCGTCCGGTGTTCTAAATAATTTATGCAAAAGTTAAAGCGGACAGAGTTTGAGAAAATTGTAGAAGAAGGGATAAAAGCAATTCCGGAAAAGTTTTTACAAAAGTTGGATAATGTGGCCATTATTATTGAAGATGAACCAATGCCGGCTCAAAGAAAAAAACTGAACTTGCGCCAAGGATGGACCCTATTCGGTCTCTACGAAGGCGTGCCGCAGACAAGACGGGGAGTAAACTACAGTGCAGCTCTTCCTGATAAAATTACTATCTTTCAAAAATCGATTGAAGCGGCAGCTCGCCATGAAGAAGATATGAAAGAAATAGTAAAAAATACTGTTTGGCATGAAATCGCTCATCACTTTGGAATGAACGAAGTCAGAGTGCGCCAAGCCGAAGCCAAAAGACGCGAAATTTTGCGGCGGCGGATAAACTCTGGAGTTCTTGGGAACTGAGTTCCCAAGTAGCTGAAGTTCCTAAGTAGTTGATAAGATAAAATAATCCCGCTT
>CAZCKV010000012.1:0-10873 GCA_964499385.1 uncultured Gammaproteobacteria bacterium
GGATTTTGAAAATCTTAAGCAGGTTTTTATACCCTCGTCTCGGGATTAAAGAATTTTGTTAAAAATTTTTCGGTTTTAGACCTCAAATTTTTGAAGATTTTCGGAAAAAAAGAGGTCCTTTTTAAAAGGATCTCTTTTTTGTCATTTTTCCAATCTTTATAATTCCTAAAGGCGAATCAAATGGATTTGCCTAAGGTGGATACATTTGTGAGCCTTGACGGAATTTCAAAGTTCTTGAGCGCAGCGAAAGGTTCTTATAATTCTAATCTTTATGGAGATTTAAAGAAATCAGTCGGGAAATGTTGTCATGACCCATGGTTATGCCATAAAGAATATCAGTGCCCTCAATAGTTTGCTGATTGTGGGTGATTACAATAAATTGGGAATTTTGTCTCAGTTCTTTTAAAATTTTGGCGAATTTAAATGAATTTTCTTGATCAAGGGCGGCGTCAACCTCGTCTAAGACAACAAAAGGAGGTTTGTTAATGGCAATGATGGCGCAAATAAGGGCCAGAGAGGAGAGGGCTTTTTCACCGCCGGAAAGGGCTTCAATGTTCTTAATTTTTTTTCCGGGAGGAACGGCCAAAATGTCAATTCCGGTCGCAACAGAGTTTATTTTCAACAATTCTCTCTCTTCCGTTTCCTGATTTTTTTCCTCTTGTTCTTGGAGGACTATCTTCGCTTTCCCGCCGCCAAAGATAATTTTAAAATAACGATCAAATTCCTGGTTGATTTGGTAAAAATTATTTTTAAATTGATTTTTGATTTTTTGGTCCAATTCCTGGATTATTTTATTCAATGATTTTATGCTCTTTTTTAAATCTTCCGTTTGGGAGCTTAAAAATTCATAGCGCTCATTGACTTCGGGATATTCTTTAGTGATTTCCGGATCAATACTCCCAATCAATTCCAGTTCATGTTTTAATTTATGGATTTGCTCAAGAGAATCTTCTTTAAAATCCCTCTCGGATTCCGTAGAATTAATAATTTCTTTTCCTTTAGCATCTATTTCCTGGTTAATTTCATTTTCTAAAACGTCTTTTTTGGTTTCTAAGCGCGCCAATTCAATCTTTAATTCGTTTGTCTTATAGGATAATTCATTTAATTGCGATTGTTTTTCCTGAATTTTCTTTTGCCAGTTCAATAGTTGCTGACGTTTTTCTCTTTCTTTTTCGTTAAATTGGCCTAGTTCTTGATTTATCTTCTTTAACTCCTTGCCTAATTTGTCAATTTCTGTTTGTTGATTTTCTTTTTTACTTTCTAATTCTTTAATGTTTTTTTCCTGTTCCTGGCTTATTAAAGGAAATTTCAGGTTTTTTTTCGGTTCAAAATTTTTCAGGCATTGGACAATTTTTTCGAAGATTTTTTTAGCCAGCTCTTTTAATTTTTCTAAATCTTGTATTTGAGAGGTTTTTTCCACTTGGTTTAAAAATTTTTCCTGCTCTGATTTTATTTTTTTTAGATCAGAAAAAATTTTTTCTTGATCAATTTCTATTTCCGGCTTTTGTTCCAGTCTTTTGTTTTTTTCCTTCTCAAACATCAATTGGGCGTTGATAATTGATTGTTCTTGTATGTGTTTGTTTTTTTGGTCAAGATTTTTTTGGTATTTTTTCTGGATTTCTTCGTATTGATCACCCATTTTTTCATAAGCCAGATTTTCCGATTGTTTTTGAATTTGTTCCAACTCCTTTTCAACTTGATTTTGTTTTTTAACTTGTCTGCTAATTTTTTCTTTTAAGGAGGAAACTTGTTGATTAATTTTCTGCCAAAGTCCGCCGTAATATTCTTTTTGCAGTTGAAAAAGCTTATATTCTATTTCCTGGCGTTTTTCCAATTTATTTATTTGTCTTGTTAAAGAGCGGAGGTGAGGAGTTATTTCGGACAGCACAATACCGGCCTGTTGCAGGTTGGTTTGGCTTCTTTCCGTTTTCCGAATCGCTTCGTCTTTTTTAATTTGGTATTGTTTGATTCCCGTGGCTTCGTCAAAGAATTTTTTTCTTTCAATAGGAGAGGAATGCAAAATTTGATCAACCAGTCCTTGTCCGACAATACTGTAGCTTTTTTGACCAAAATTGCTTTTAGCCAGGAGGATAAGAATGTCCTGCAGTCTGACCCGGCTTTTATTAATCAAGTATTCGCTTTCACCATTGCGATAAATGCGGCGGGTAATGGTAAATTCTTTATAATCAATGGGTGCGGCTTTATCTTCGTTGTTGAAAAACAAAGTTACTTCGGCCAAATTTAAATGTGTTTTTTGAGAAGACCCGGAAAAAATAATATCTTGTAATTTTTTTCCGCGAAGGGTTTTTAGACTTTGTTCTCCCAAAGCCCAACGAATAGCTTCAACCAAATTTGACTTACCCGAGCCGTTTGGTCCCACTACCGAGGTAATACTGAAGTCGTTTTTTTTTGGTTTGGGAAATTCTAAAACGGTCCGATTAGCAAAGGATTTGAATCCTATTATTTCTAAACGTTTAAGATACATTTAAGTAATAGAAAATGGGGCCCGAAAGCCCTGTTTATTTTGGTTAGAAGTTTTTATATAGAGCCTTTTCCGCGGCTTTTAATTCGGCTTCCTGTTTATTTTTGCCGATTCCCAGAGCAATCATTTTTTCTTTTAAAAAAACGCCGACTTTAAATTTTTTTGCATGGTCGGGTCCTGACTCCTGTATTATTTTATAGGTTGGGGTAATTTTAAGTTTTTCCTGAACAATTTCCTGAAATTTGCTTTTAGGGTCTTTGTACAATTTGTTTTTTAAAACAACCTCCAAATAAGGAAGGAGATGTTGGTGTATAAATTTTTCCACCTGAACAAGCCCCTGATCTAAATAAATGGCGCCGACTAAAGCTTCAAAAGTATTAGCTAGAATGACTTCACGGGCTCGACCATTTGATTTGCTTTCGCCCTTGCTTAGATAAAGGTATCGGTTGATTTTTAATTGTTTGGCGGTTTTGGCTAAATTTTTTGTGTTAACCAGGCTTGAGCGAAAAGAAGTTAGTTCTCCTTCGGGATTGTTGAAATTATTATAGAGAAATTTGGTTGTGACCAATTCCAGAACTGCGTCGCCGAGGAATTCAAGTCTCTCATTTTGTCCCAAGGGAAAATCAGGATGTTCGTTAAGATAAGAACGATGGACAAAAGCTTGTTTTAAAAGGTTTTTATTTTTGAATTTAATGTTAAGTTTTTTTTCAAGAAGAGATAAATTTTCCATTTTACTTGTCCGTTTCTTTTTTTATGTCTTCGTAAATGGCTCCCAGAACGCCGTTGACGAATTTGCCGGAAGTGCGGCCGCCGAAGGTTTTGGCCACTTCTATGGCTTCGTTGATTGCCACTTTCGGCGGAGCTTGTTTTAAAAAAATAAGTTCAAGAACGCCCAGACGAATGATATTTCTGTCAACCAGGGTAATTTGTTCTAACGGCCATTGAGGAGCGTATCTTTTGATATAACCGTCAATTTCCGATAGATTTTTAATAACTCCGTTAACGAGTTCTTTAGAAAAATTTTTACCTTCAAAATTCGGTGGAGCCGCTTGTTTGAGGTTGCGTTCAATAATTTCTTCAACGTCAAGTTTAATTTTAAGCATGGATTTGTTAAAATCCCATTCCGCCAATGTTTGCAAGGCGAGAGTTCGGGCTAAATGTCTTTGAGGCATAAAATTAATTTATTTTTTTTCTTTCTTTTCTTTCCCTTTTTTCTTTTTTTCTTCAGATCTTGGTTGAATAATTTCACGATTGGAATATTTGCCGCAAGAAAGACAAATATGATGAGGAAGCACGGGTTTTTTGCATTGAGGGCAAACAGACAGAACCTTCTTTTTCAAGCGGTTTTTATATTGTTTAATTTTTTTACGAGTTTTTGATCTTTTTTGAGTTGGTAGAGCCATATTTAATCATTTTAACATTTTAATACCATGACATTTTAACATTTCTGCGTAATTTTGACAAGTATTGGTTTGTGTTGTTTATTTGTTATGATGAGTTTATCCACAAATTGTCCCCAAATTATTAACTTTCAACGATTTGTTTTTTCACCAATTAATGTTAAACTTTCTAATAGTTTTAATAAACTAATAAAAATTTTTTAGCTGGAATATGGCGGAGATAAACAACAAAGAGCAACTTTGGGACATTGTTTTGTCAGAACTGGAATTGTCAATTTCTAAAGCCAATTTTAAGACTTGGTTTCAAAATACAGGCATATCTCAAATAGAAGATGACTGGCAAACCGTAATAGTGAGCGTTCCCAATAATTTTTCCAAAACTTGGTTGGAAAAAAAGTATCACCATTCCATTCTTGAGGCCATTCAAGGGGCGACAGACAATAAGGTAAGAAAGGTAATTTATAAGGTTGAACAGGTTAGTCCGGTTAAAGAACAAAAACCAATAACCATTGATTTGGAAAAATTATCCGCGGAAAAGGCAACCAAAACAAACGGTTACGGATTAAATATCCGTTATACTTTTAAGAATTTTGTCGTGGGTAAAGGTTCGGAATTGACTTATGCCGCTTGTCAGGCAGTGGTTAAACAGCCGGGTAAGAAATATAACCCGCTTTTTATTTATGGAGGGGTCGGTTTGGGGAAAACCCACCTTCTTCAGGCCGTTGGCCACGCGGTTTTAGAAAAAATTCCCAAGGCAAAAATTCTTTATACTAACGCGGAAAAATTTACCAACGAATTTGTTCAGGCCATTGGCAACGGCACAATTGAGAAATTTAAAAAAGCCTATAGAGAATTAGACGTTTTTTTAATTGATGACATTCAATTTATGGCCGGCAAAGAAAGGACTCAGGAAGAATTTTTCCATACTTTTGAGAGTCTTTATCAAGAAGGGAGGCAAATAGTAATTACTTCAGATCGCACCCCAAAAGACATTCCCGCTCTTGAAGATCGTTTGATTTCCCGTTTAGAATGGGGATTGATTGTCGATATCACACCGCCTGATTTAGAAACAAGATTGGCCATTTTAAGGGTTAAGTGTCGAGAAAGGAAGTATGATTTGAGCGAAGAAATTCTCCAACATCTGGCTTCTCATATACAAAAAAATGTTAGAGAATTGGAAGGGGCCCTTAATAAATTAATTGCTTATCAAGAATTTCATCAAACAGAACTGAATCTCCCTTTGGTCAAAAATATTTTAGCCAGCCTGGACAGTCGTGGGAAAAAAGGACTCATTCAAACCAAGGAATTAATTGAAACCGTAGCTAATTTTTACGGCATTCAGTTAAATGAAATAGCAGGTCCTTCACGGAAAAGAGAACTGGTCACCCCCCGGCAAGTGGCCATGTATTTAATGAGAGAAGAAATAGGAGCTTCGTTTCCTCTAATTGGCAAAGAGTTGGGAAACCGCGATCATACCACGGCTATGCACGCCTATGATAAAATAAAAAAAGAGATTGAGGTGAACAGCCGAATAAAACAGGAAGTGGATTTAATCAAACAAAGATTATACAATCAGTAAAATGTATATTATTAAAGCTTCAGGGAAAAAAGCGAAATTCAACCCCGGCAAAATCAAAAAAACCTGTTTAAGAGCCGGAGCAAATAAAGACTTAACAGATTATATTGTTGGCGAAGTTAGCCGCCGCGTTTATGACGGCATGGAAACAAGAGAGTTGTTGCGTTTAATCTTAAGACTATTGAAACAAAAAGACCCAATAGTGGCCGTTCGCTATAATTTGAAAAAAGCCATGTTGGATCTGGGTCCGACAGGATTTATTTTTGAAGAATTTATACTTCGTTTATTAAAAATTTATAATTATCAGGCCTGGTTTCCCCCGTTGATAACCGGAGCTTGCGTTAAACACGAAGTGGATATTATTGCCAAGTCCCGGTTAAAAGAAAAAAATCTCTTAACCAAATATGACTCTGGTCAAGGAAATATTTATATGATAGAGTGTAAATATCATAATCGGCCGGGTTTGCGTTCAGGTTTAAAAGACGTTCTTTATGTCTGGGCCAGATTTTTGGATTTATGCGACGCCTGGCGTCAGGGAATAGGACAGAAATTCAATCATCCCTGGTTAATTTCTAATACTAAGTTTTCCGAATCGGCCATTCAGTATGCCCGGTGCAAAAAGATCAGATTACTGGGGTGGCAGTACCCGGAGGGAGAAGGGCTGGAACGTTTGATAGAAGAAAAAAAGATTTATCCCGTCACTATTTTAAGGTCGTTAGATTGGGAAACAAAAGAAAAATTGTTTTCCAAAAAAATGGTTTTATGCCAGGATTTAATTTCCGTTCGCGAGGAAGTTTTAAGGAAAAGATTGATGATTAAAGACAAAACGCTAATTAGTTTGATTAACGAGGTGCGATCAATAATTGAATAGTTATGTTTAATATAAGTGATTTATTAAAACAAGGGAAAAAGGTTTCAGGGATCAAACCGGATGTTGCTTCAAAAGAGGGAAAGGAAAAATTGCAAAAAAAATTACTTGACATCGAAATCAAGAAAAAAGAAGAAGAAACAGCTGGCAGAGCCCGCCAATCGGGTTTTCCTTATATTAATTTGGTGGATTTTCCAGTTTCTTCAGAGTCCTTAAGTTTGATTCCCCAGAAGGAAGCTCTTAGGTACAGATTGCTTTGTTTCTACCGCACAGAACAGGCAGCCAAATTGGCCTCGGATAGAGCGGAAAATTCTGAATTGGCGGAATATCGGGAACAAATAGAAGGCGCTTACGGCTTAAAAACCGAACTTTATTTAATTTCCGAACATAGCTTCAATTTTATTTATCAACGCTACGCCACTTTGCCTAAAATCAGCAAAACAGTGAAAGGGGTGGAGATTTCTCCCGATGAGTTGGAACGTTTTAAAAATAAAATAAAAACGTTTAAAGACTTGAATCAGGAGATTCAAAAGGTAAAAATAACAGAGTTGGTCAGCTTGGTTATAGCCAGTTCTATTCAATCAAGGGCTTCTGACATTCACATAGAAGCGGAAGAAACCGACATTAAGGTCAGATTTAGGATAGACGGAGTTTTAATTGATGTGGCTGAGATTGACAAGAAATTTTGGCCCCGGGTTATTTCTCGCATTAAATTATTATCCGGGCTTAAAATGAACGTTACGGATCGTCCCCAGGACGGCCGCTTTACCATTTATTTAGCGAAAGAAAAAATAGACGTTCGCGTTTCTTGTCTGCCTACGGCCTATGGGGAAAGCGTGGTTATGAGACTGTTGCGGTCTTCGGTCGCCAGTTTAAGTTTTAACGAGTTGGGATTTAGAGAGAATGTTGAAAAAGCGTTAAAAAGACAAATAGAAAGACCCAACGGCATGATTATCACTACCGGGCCGACCGGTTCAGGGAAAACCACCACCTTGTATGCGATTTTAAATAAACTTAACACTCCGGAAACAAAGATTATTACTCTGGAAGACCCGATTGAATATCATTTAAAAGGGATTAACCAAAGTCAGGTTGATAAATCCAAGGATTATACTTTTGACAAAGGTCTTCGTTCTATTCTTCGTCAAGATCCGGACGTGGTTATGGTTGGCGAAATTAGAGATTTGGAAACGGCAGAAATTGCCATTCAAGCGGCTTTAACCGGCCATTTGGTAATTTCCACCCTCCACACCAATGATGCGGCCGGAGCCATGCCCAGGTTTCTTTCAATGGGCGTCAAACCATATCTTTTAGCGCCGGCAATTAATGCCGTAGTCGGTCAAAGACTGGCCCGAAGGATTTGTAAAAAGTGTAAGAAAGAAACGACTATCATTTCAGAAGATTTGCAAAGAGTAAAAAAGATTCTGTCCGAAATACCAGAGGCCTCCGGAGTCAAAGCAGATTTAAACAATCTTAAATTTTATAAAGGCGGAGGTTGTGATGAATGTCAGGGATTGGGATACCGTGGCAGAGTCGGACTTTACGAGGTTTTTACCATTGATGCGGACATTGAAAAAGCGATTTTAGAAGGGGAGCTTTCCGAGTATAAAATGAAGGAATTGGCTCAGAAACAAGGAATGGTCAGCATGGTCCAGGATGGTCTTTTAAAATCTTTAGAGGGACTAACCACGGTTGAAGAGGTTTTCCGGGTGGCGGAATAATTATTTTAGACAAACAGGAACATCAGAAAATCAATTTTACTCTGCCCAATTTTTCAATTAAATCCTTAAGCTCGTTTTGAGCGGGGATTTTTTCTTTTTCTTTTATTTTATAATCAACTAAATCTTTATTGGAAAAGTTTTGTTCTTTTTTCCAATTTCTAATTTCCATTACCAGTTCTTTCATTTTATTAAATTCTTTTTCCGCTTTTTGGTTAATTAATCTTTTTTTGATTTTCGGCCAGGGAGCGATTATTAACATGCCGGATTGGTTGCTGAATTGCTGATAAATTTGTTCCGTGACAAAAGGCATGAAAGGATGCAAAAGCCTTAAAATGACACAATTGGTTAATTTTAAGATTTTAAGAGTGTTGTCTTTTAATTCAGGATTATCAATCTGTATCTTTGAAATTTCTAAATACCAGTCGGCAAACTCGTGCCAGACAAATTCATAAAGTTCTTTAGCTGCCTCGCCAAATTCGAAATTTTCAATTTTCTGCGTCGTTGATTCTATCAGATGATTTAATCGGGAAAGAATCCATTGGTCAGCCAGGGTTTGCGGCTTGATTTTTTTGATTTGGATGTCTTGTTCTAATTGCATTTTAATAAAGCGGCTGACGTTCCAAAGTTTATTAACAAAATTCCGGGCGGCTAAAATGGATCTTTCGTCAAAACGGATAGCTTGTTGTTCACGGTTGGTTTGGAGTATTAAACCAAAACGGGTGGCATCGGCTCCATATTTATCAATTAATTCCAAAGGGTCTATGCCCGTGCCCAAGGACTTGCTCATTCTTCGGCCTTCCAAATTGAGAATAGTGGCGTGAATATAGACCTGATTAAAGGGTATTTTGTTTAAGAATTCCAGACTGGAGAAAACCATGCGGGCCACCCAGAGATAAAGAATATCTCTGGCCGTGGAAAGAAGAGAAGTCGGGTAATATTGCTTTAAATCTTTGGTTTTTTTGGGCCAGCCCAGAGTGGCAAACGGCCAAAGAGCCGAGGAAAACCAGGTGTCCAGCACGTCTTCGGATTGTTTCATTTCACATTTATGACAAAAAGGGCATTGTTTTGGTTGTGTGGCTGAAACAACATAATTATTATTGTTTTGAATTTGTTTAGGATTTAGGATTTGGGATTTAGGATTTCTTTCAGGCTGGTTCTGGCAGAACCAGACTGGAAGTTGGTGCCCCCACCAAAGTTGACGGGAAATGCACCAGTCTTCAATGTTATTCAGCCAGTCCAAATAAACCTTTTTATAGCGTTCGGGAGCAATTTTTATCTTTCCGTTTTTGACCACCTTAATGGCTGGTTGAGCCAGTTTTTTCATGGAAACGAACCACTGGGTGGAAATTTGCGGTTCAATCGGGGTACTGCAGCGGTCGCAAAGAGAAATCTGGTGCTGGTAATCTTCAATTTTTTCCAATAATCCCTGTTTTTTCAATTCTTCAACAATTTTTTCCCGCGCTTGTAAAACCGGCAGGCCAGCGTATTTTCCCGCTTGCTCGGTCATTTTTCCAAATGGGCCGATAACGTTGATTATTTCCAGATTGTTTTCTTTGCCGATTTGCCAGTCGGTCTTGTCATGAGCCGGAGTAATCTTTACCGCTCCGGTGCCGAATTCAGAATCAACCAAGCGATGGGTAACCAAAGGGATTTCCCGGTTCATAATGGGGAGAATCAGCGTTTGTCCGATTAATTTTTCATATCTTTTGTCCTTGGGATTTACGGCGACGGCGGTGTCTCCCAGCATGGTTTCCGGCCGGGTCGTGGCCACCACCACGAATTTTTTAGGATTGTCTTTAAAAGGATATTTTAAATGCCAAAGTTTGCTTTTTTCTTCCTGATATTTTATTTCAATATCGGAGATGGCGGTGGTACAGCGCGGACACCAATTGACAATTCTCGGCCCGCGATAAATATATCCTTTTTTATGGTAATTGATAAAAGCGGTTAAGACCGCTTGTTCGTATTCTTTATCTAAAGTAAAGCGGGTTCTTGACCAGTCGCAGGAACAACCAAGTTTTTTTAATTGTTCCAAAATTAGATTGCCGTATTTTTCCTTCCATTGCCAAATTTTTTCAGTGAATTTTTCCCGGCCTAATTCATGACGATTTGTTCCGGCTCTGGCTAATTCTTTTTCTACGACGTTTTGGGTGGCAATGCCGGCATGATCAGTCCCGGGCAACCAAAGGGCTTTTCTTCCTTTCATGCGATAAAATCTGGTTAAAATGTCCTGAATGGTATTATTCAGAGCATGGCCAAGATGGAGAGAACCGGTGATATTGGGCGGGGGGATGGAAATGGAGTAGGATTTTTTTCTTTTCCCCGGCAATTTATCAGGATTAAAAAATTCGCTCTTTTCCCAGAGCTGGTAAGTTTTTGTTTCGTATTCTTTGGGTTCGTATATTTTTTCCATTTTATTTGCTTATTTCAATTATCCTCTGGTTTTGTTTCTTTCCGCTTCTTATTTTAACAATAATTTTGTTTTTTGGCAAAATGCTTTTTACCCGGTCAGCCCATTCAATGACGGTAACGGCGTTTGATTTTCCTAAATAGTCCTTGATGCCGATGTCAATCAGGTCTTGCCCGGATTTCAAGCGGTAGGCGTCGACATGGCAAAGATTCTTTATTTTTTTATTTTGAATTTGATAGACTTTCATTAAAACAAAAGTGGGACTGGTAATGGTCTTTTTAATTCCCAATCCCCGGGATAAGCCTTTAATAAACACGGTTTTACCCGCGCCCAATTCGCCGATTAAGCCGATTATTTCGCCGCCTTGCAGGTTTTGGGCGAATTTAAGGCCTAAATTGAAAGTTTGTTTTTCCGAA
>CAZCKV010000013.1:0-10857 GCA_964499385.1 uncultured Gammaproteobacteria bacterium
AAACAAAAAATAATCAGAAATAAAACATTCATCACTCCGTTAGTAATCCGCCAAGCCTCTTTTTCGTCCTTATGCCAGTATTTAATGAAAACCGGAATAAAAGCCGAAGAAAGGGCGCCCAAAACCAAAGTATTGAAAATCAGGTCCGGCAAACGAAAAGCTGCGTAATAAGCGTCAAGAACCTGACCGGCGCCAAAACTGCTGGTTAAAAACCTGTCCCTTAAAAGACCGAGTAAACGACTTAAAATAGAAAAAAGAGCAATAATCATTGCTCCGCCGATAACCGTGTTTTGTATGCGAGTAAACTTAAACATATTGCACGGTTATTAATAACATATGTAGATTATATAAATAGATTAAAATCCGAAATTCGAAATTCGAAACAAATTCGAATGACCAAAATCCAAAATTCTAAACACGTGTTTTGAACATTTGAATTTAGGGTTTAGACATTGTTTCGGATTTCGTGCTTCGTGTTTCGAATTTATTAAACATGATATTTTTTCATGTTACACTGATCTTCAACAAATGCCCTAATTTCCCTCTTAAATCTCTCTTGTGAAAACTTTTGAGCGTATTTTCTAATTTCTTCCGGATTAAAATCTTCTGAATTGAACTTTACCACTGCCTCGGCTAAACTTTCCC
Organism: uncultured Gammaproteobacteria bacterium; assembly: GCA_964499385.1. GTDB lineage: Bacteria > Patescibacteriota > Patescibacteriia > UBA2591 > UBA6264 > JAQTOB01. Next base: position 646 of record CAZCKV010000013.1, read on the forward strand.
ATGTTTGCTCTTTAAAGAATTTACCCGTCTTTCCTTCAATTACCGTTTCTAAAGCTCCTCCTGCCTGGTAAGCAATAACCGGCCGGCCAGAAGCCATTGATTCAACCGCAGCAATGCCAAAGTCTTCTTCCTGGGGATGAATTAAACCTTGACAATGGGACAAACAGTCAATTTTCTCTTTGTCTGAAACAAAATCTAAGAATTCAATGTTTGACCCGGCCATCTTTTTCAGATTCTGATTATCTCCGCCGCCGATAATTTTTAAAGGTATTTTCAAATGATTAAAAGCCTGGACAGCCAAATCAATCCTCTTGTAAGGCCTTAAGCGGGAAACGATTAAAAAATAATTTTCTATTTTCCGGCTGATTTTAAACTTATCGGTCTCCACCGGCGGATAAATCACCTTGCTTTCCCGGTGATAATAATGTTTGGTTCTTCTGGCCACAAACTTTGAATTGACGATTAAAGCATCTGGCCTTTGGGCTGCCAAATAATCCCACATCCTCAGACGGGTTAAAAGAGGAGCGATTATCTTACCCGCTATTTTTTCCCCGCCTTTTAAAGAATCCAGATAATCATGGGTGTCAGACCATAAATAACGGGTCGGCGTATGAATATATGAAAAATGAAAAGTGTCGGGTTGGGTGATCACTCCTTTGGCATAAGCCGAACTGTCAGAAATAATTAAATCAAAATCCTTTAAATTAAATCTTTCTATGGCGCTGGACATTAAAGGTAAATACCAGCGATATCTTTTTAAAGCAAAAGGCAGGTTTTGTATTGGCGAAACCCTTATATCGCAATCGGCAAACCTATTAGCCATTGCTTCTTTATCGTAAAACAAAGTAAAAATTGGCGCTTGCGGCCAAATTTCATGAAAACATTCCAAGACTTTTTCCGCTCCTCCGTATTGGGTTAAAAAATCATGAATTAAAGCAACTTTCATTTTTTCCTTTTAAAAAGTAAAAATGGGCTGGCAATGGCAATGGAAGACCAAGCGCCAATGCCGATACCTATCATCATTGCCAAAGTAAAATTCTTAATAGAAGCTCCGCCGAACAGATAAATAACCAGTAAAACCAGGATGGTGGTTAAAGTCGTATTCAGCGACCTGACCAGAACTTCGTTTATGCTTAAATTAATTGTGCTTGCTAAATCCTTAGAATGGTAGGTTAATAAATTTTCCCTGATGCGATCATAAACGACAACGGTGTCGTTAACCGAGTAACCCAAAACGATTAAAATGGCGGTGATAAAAGCGGTGTCAATTTCCACTCCTTTTAAAACTCCCAATAAAGAGAAAAATCCCACAAGAATAATCACGTCATGGAAAAGAGCCAATAAAGCGCCCAGGCCGTAACGCCAGGATTCTCCTTTGCCGAAAATGCGGGACAATTTACGAAAGGCCCAGGCGATATAAAGAATAATGGCTATTAAAGCCAAAATAACCGCTTCTTTGGCTTTTCGGGTCAATTCTTGACCAATTACCGGTCCGATTGTTTCAAATCTCTTTTCTTCCGGATTTTCCAAGGCCTTTAAGATTTCCTGATGGGTTTTTTCATCTATCTCTTTAAATCTCAAAATAAAACCATTCTCCCCCGTGGCTTGAACCTGGACCTGGCCTATTTCATCAAAAGAAGATAATTTTCCTTTTATCTCCGCGTTAGTCAATATTTTATCAGGATATTCAATTTCCATCATTGTCCCGCCGGTAAAATCAATGCCCGGCTTTAAACCGAAAAAAATGATTGAAAAGACAGAAACCAGGGTAAGAACGGCTGAAATGGAGAAAAATATTTTACGATGAGAAATAAAATCAAACATATTTAATTTAATCTTTACTTGTTAATTCTAAAAATGTTTTTGTCACGGTAATGGCCGTAAGCATGCTGATTAAAACGCCGATGCCCAATGTCAATCCAAAACCCCGAATCAAACCGGATCCAAAATAATAAAGAATGAAACAGACGATTAAGGTGGTAACGTTGCTGTCGCGAATGGCGGTCCAGGCGTTTTTAAAGCCGTCGTGAATGGCGCTCAAAGGCAATTTTCCCAAAGATTCTTCGTCTTTAATTCTTTCAAAAATCAAGATATTGGCGTCAACCGCCATGCCCAAAGAGAGAATAAAACCGGCAATACCCGCCAAGGTCAGGGTTACGGGAATTAATTTAAATAAAGCGAAAACAACTAAAGCGTAAATACACAAAGCCAGACCCGCAATAATGCCCCTTCTTTTATAGAAACTTATCATAAAAACCACAGTAATTAAAAATCCTAAAATCCCGGCGATAAAACTTTTCTCTACGGAAATCCGACCCAAGCTCGGACCGACATTCTGCTGGCTGACTAATTTTATAGGCACGGGCAAAGCCCCGGCTGACAAGCGTTGAGCCAATTCTTTGGCTTCCTCTAAATTAAAGGTCCCGGTAATCACTGCTTTGCCGCTGGGAATTTCTTCTTGAACCACTGGAATACTCAGGGGAACGCCGTCAAGAAAAATAGCCACCGGTTTACCGACATTGCGTTTGGTAATCTCGCTGAATAATTTCGCCCCCTCGGCGTTAAACTCCAAAGAAACTTCCGATTCATTGGTTTGAGAACTAAAAGAAACGAAAGCTGTTTTTAATTGCTTGCCTGTCAATCCGGTATATTGCCAATTAACTCCTTTTATTAATTCTTCGGACTGCGTGGCAATCAAAATATGGCTGGCCCTCACTTCTTTTACGGGTTCCGTCTGCATTTCCGTACCCTCGGGCGTTTCCACTTCTAACTCAATTTTTTTGTCTTCTTTAATCCTCTCGTCTGTCTTTTTAATAATATGGTAACCAAATACTGATTTTACCAAATCAGGAGTAATTTCCCCCACGGACAAATCATCAAAAACCGCTTTTTCAAACTCCGGAACCATTATTCCCCTCTCAAACCAACCCACGTCTCCCCCGTCTTGTCTTGAACCGGAATCTTCAGAATATTCATGCGCTAACCGGGCAAAATCAGCTCCGGGTTCCAGGGCTTCTTTTAAAATCTCCTGGGCCCTTTCCAAAGCTTTTTGATTATACTCTTCAATCTGCTTTTTTTCTTCAGCGGTCAATTCTTTCGGCAGGGTTTGTTCTTTGAATTCCAAAATTGGAGTTTCTCCTATCATTTCAATGGCGGTGTGGACGTCTTTGACGCCCGGCAATTCAATTAATAAATGCCATTCTCCCCCCACCTTGGTGGTTTGGATCACCGGTTCAGTAACGCCAAAAACATTGACCCGGCGTTCAATCACATCACGCGCTCCCTCAACTGCCTCGGCTCGCTGGTCAGTTGGAATGTTTGAAGTGTCCGTCTGGTAAACTAATTGCGTTCCGCCTTGCAAATCAAGTCCCAAATGAACTTTCGGCCTGGAAAACCATTTATAACCGGGAACCCATTCGGGAATGGTCGGATAAGCTATTAAAAAAGCTATAAGGGTTAAGAAGGCTGTAACCGCAAAAATTGTCCAAAGTTTGTTTCTTTCCATAAACGTAAAAATAAATAAGTGGTTTTACTATAACAAATATATTAAAAAAAGACAATATTATTTATCCTTCTTAGAGAGTGTGTCTTTAAAAGAGAGATAAAAATTTAACTGCCTTATCTAACCATTGTTCAATAATCCCCGGTTGTTCTAAGTCGTGATCACCCTTTTTAATTATAATTCTATTTAAAAAATTTATATTTAAACTTTTTAATGGCACTTTATCATCCATCGCCCCGTGAATCAATAATAATTTTTTCTTATCAAAATCAGAAAAGTTGAGACTATAATCAATTTCTTTATTTTTATCTCTATATTGATAATTTAATTTATGCGATTTAGTAATAAGATCTAATTTACAATTTTTGATAAATTCTTTCTCTTTTAAATAATCTTTATAATTGTTCCAATTTATTTGAATATTTTGATTATTTTTCTGAACAAACCAATATCGCAATAAATCTTTTTGATTTAAAGCCGGAGCAATTAAGATAACTTTCTCGATATTAATTCTTTTAATAATCAAAGAAATTGCGCATGAAGCTAAACTATGCCCGACGATAGAAACTTTTTGATAACTTAATTTCTTTAAATAAGAAAAAGCTGATAGTAAATCGTCAGCTAAACTTTCAATTGTGATATTATAAAAATTTCCGTCTGACAGGCCGCAATCTGTGGCATCAAAACGAAATGAGGCAATGTTTCTTTTCCCTAATTCATCAGATAATTTTTTAAATTTTTTTTGTGTCGTCCCCGACCTTTCAAACCCGCCGAACATTAAAACAATATAATTATTATAGACTTTCTTTGGCTTTACTAAGATTCCTCTTAAAATATCTGATTCTTTATTATTAAATTCTATTAACTTTGTTATCATATTTTATTTTATTTCCCACAGCCCTCCTTCGCTAAAGCTTCGGAAGGTCAAGAAAGCTTCGGTGGGCACAGCACTTTTTGATGTCAATAACTAACCACAGGAATTACTCCAATATATCCTGTTTCTCTGATAATTCGAGTACTTCTGTGTTATCGAAGTATGGAGTTTTCAAACCCTGTTCCCATGTCCACCCATGATATGCGGCTCGGATCATTTTGCCTATATCGCCATGAGTTACTATGAGTATATTCTTGTTCGTATGTCTCTCTCTAATTTCGTTCAGTATTTTCTTTCCTCGCTCGATAAGAGTTGGAAAATCTTCTGCTCCTTCTACTTCAAGAAAGTAATTCACTCGATCGGTTACAAGAATTTTATTGGCGTATTTCGGAATATCAGATACTGGCTTGCCCGTCAGAATTCCGAATTCTCTTTCTATTAGATGTTCGTCGGCGATGATCTTGTCAATTCCCAATACTGTGCCGATAATACGTGCGGTTTCATATACCCGTTTCAACGGAGAGGTATAAATAATCTGTACCTCATTATCACGAAGTTTCTCGGCAACCTTTCTTGCTTGTTCTCGCCCCAATTCAGACAGTTCGGTGTCCCGTCTACCGTTCAGAATTCCTGCTGCATTATCTGTATCCTGTCCGTGACGGACTAAAAATATTTTGCTCATAGCTTTATTTCCTACGCCCCATGGCACTTTTTGTACTTTTTCCCGCTTCCGCAGGGACAAGGGTCATTTCTCCCAACCTTCTTTTGCCCTTTCGGCCGGGCAAAGACTTCTTGCGTCCGGCTGGTTTTGTTCGCTCCTTCAAGTTTTATTTCTCTTTGCTTTGGCTGGGAAAACTTTTCAATCATCCCGACTTTGTAAATCGAATAAACCACCTGCTTGTTAATCATTTCCGTCAAAAGGCCGTATTTTTTCCTTGATTCTTTTTTATACTCAACAAGAGGATCCTGCTGACCATAAGCCCTTAAACCGATGCCTCCCTTGAGATTGTCGATTATTTCCAAATGATAAATCCAGTAATGGTCAATACTCTGAAGCAAAATTGACTTGGCGACTTTCTCCATTAAAGAACCCTTGTTTAATTCTGAATCGTTCCAATCTTTTTTTGCCTGTTCAACTTTTTCCGCTGTCTGTTCGTAGGCCTGCAAAGACAATTCCTTTAAATGTTCAATTATTCTTTCTTGAACCTGAACAACGGACTTTTCTTTAGTTTGAGAGCAAATGTTTTGTAAAGACGTTTGTAAATCTTCCTCTGTGGGAAAAATATTTTTAACCATTTCCGCTATTTTCTTCAAATCCCATTTACCGTATCCTTCCAAGGTGCTGGAAACCACTATTATTTTTAATTCCTCTTCTGTTATTTTCAAAATTTCCTGTTTAATCCCTTGTTCATTCATTTCCAGAACATTTCTTCGCCGGCGGTAAACCCCCTCCCGATGTTTGTTCAAAACGTCGTCGTATTCCAAGAGATGTTTGCGGGTGTCAAAATTAAATCCTTCTATTTTTTTCTGCGAAGCTTCAATGGCCCGAGAAACAGTTCTGCTCTCAATGGGCACGTCATCGGGAATCCTTAAACCCGTCATTAAAGAAGACAAACGCAAGCCGCCGAAAATTCTCATCAAATCGTCCTCCAAGGAAATAAAGAATTGCGAGGAGCCCGGATCTCCCTGCCGCCCGCTTCTCCCCCTTAACTGATTATCAATTCTCCTTGCTTCATGCCTTTCCGTGCCGATAATATGCAAGCCGCCCAATTCTAAAACTTTTTTTTGCCCTTCAAAATTAGGCGGATTGCCTCCCAGGACAATATCTACGCCCCGACCCGCCATGTTGGTGGCAACCGTTACCGCTCCTAAACAGCCGGCTTGGGCGATAATTTGCCCTTCTTTTTCATGATTGGTCGCGTCCAAAACCCGGCAACTGATTCCTTCTTTTTCCAAAAAATTTTTGATTATTCTGTTTTTCTCAATGGCCCCGACGGTTTGTTCGCCGACGGTAAATCCTCCGGTGCCGATTAAAATCGGCTGTCCTTGCTCGTGTCTTTCCTTGATTTCTTTGACAATGGCTTTAAATTTTGCTTCTTTAGTGCGATAAATTCTGTCTGTAAGCTCTTTCCTAATCATTAATCGGTTGGTGGGAACGACCACCACATCCAAATTGTAAATCTTGTAAAATTCTTCCGCCTCGGTTAAAGCCGTCCCGGTCATACCAGCTAATTTTTCATAAAAACGGAAATAATTTTGAAAAGTAATCGCAGCCAAAGTTTTTGATTCTTGTTTTATTTGCACGTTTTCCTTTGCTTCAATGGCCTGATGAATGCCGTCGGAATATCTCCGGCCAATCATTAACCGCCCGGTAAATTCGTCAACAATGACTATTTCTCCGTTTCTAATTACATAATCCCTGTCCCGATGAAAAAGAGTCTTGGCTTTTAAAGCCGCATCAACGTGATGAATCAAAACTGCGTTGTTATTCGCCCACGGATCCTCTTCCAATAATCCCGTTATTCTGTCTATTCCCTTTTCAGTTAAAGTTACGGCTCTCATTTTTTCATCAACCAGATAATCCTCACCGGTTTTTAAACCGTCAACCAAACGGGCTAATTTATAGTACAGGTCGGCTGACTCTTCAGCCGGAGCCGAAATAATTAAGGGAGTCCGGGCTTCATCAATTAAAATACTGTCTATCTCGTCAATGACGGCATAATGAAGTTTTCTTTGGACCATCTCTTCTAAATCGTGGACTAAATTATCCTTTAAATAATCAAAGCCGAATTCATTGTTTGTTCCATAAGTAATATCCGCTAGATATGCCTGTTTTCGGCTGACCGGTCTTAAATAACTTTCTTCCACTTTAAATCCGCCTATCTCATCTCTTTGTTCATCTCTTTTTTCCTCGTCAATTACGGGTTGATAATCCGGGTCATAAATAAAAGCCGCATCATGCACAATGCAGCTGACCTTTAACCCTAAAAGATGATAAATCTGCCCCATCCAAACGCAGTCTCTTTTGGACAAGTAATCGTTGACCGTAACCACGTGAACTCCTTTGCCGCTTAGGGCATTTAAATAAACAGGACAGGTGGCGGCCAAAGTTTTACCTTCTCCGGTTTTCATTTCCGCAATCTTCCCCTGATGCAGAACAATGCCGCCGATTAATTGAACGTCAAAATGCCTTTGGCCTAAAGATCTTTTCGCCGCTTCTCTGACTAAAGCAAAAGCCTGAGGTAAAATGTCGTCTTTGTCTTTGTCATGAGACAAAAATTTTTTTAATTCCTCTGTTTTTTCTTTTAATTTCTGGTTGTCTAATTTTTCCAATTCCGGCTCCAAAGAATTAATCCTTTTCACCAAAGGTCCTGATTTTTTTAATTCTTTTTCATTAGGATCGCCGAAAATTTTAACAAATAAAGACATAGCAAAAAGTATTATAACATTCAACCCCCACCACTTTGTCGTGATTTAAAACCCACAAACTTAATTTTGGCTTTGAGTAAAAGTTATTGCAAAGTGGTGGGGGGTGGCTAAATTTCTTCTTTTTTCTTTCTTATAATCCTCCGGGTTAATTTTCTCTTCATTTCGCCAAAAGTGCGGTATTTTCTCAATTGCCCTTTCAATTTCTTTTCCACCTTTTCAACAGCCGCTAATAAATCCCTGTCCCTTTCTTCAGCTCTCAGAATCTTATTGGGCATTCTCAGATTAATTTCCAGTCTTATCACTTGTTCTTTCGTCCTGCTTGGCCTGTAGCTTAAATCCACTCTTGCCTCCCAAATCTTTTCTGAAAAACGCTCTAATTTCCTGATTTTTTCTTCAAGGAATTTTTTGTTTCCGGGGTCTAATTTAAAATTTTGTAAAAAATATGTTATCTCCATTTCTCATTTATTATATATTTTATTATATTTTCTCGCGTCTAAATGAGACTTGTTCCGGTCATTTCCGGAGACTTGGGCAAACCCATAATTTTCAAGATTGTCGGCGCCACGTCAGCCAAAATGCCGGACGGCGTTAAAGCGCTTAAATCCATTGTCTGGGACAAAGGATTTTTATTCTCCCTGTTGTTGCCGACAATAATAAAAGGAATGGGATTGGTCGTATGTTCTTTACCCATCTCTCCCGTCCGCAAGTTAATCATTTCTTCGGCATTGCCATGGTCGGCGGTAATGATACTGACCCAATTCTCTTTCAGGGCTAAATCAATAATCTGTCCGACCAGTTCGTCTACTTTTTCCAAAGCTTCAATGGCGGCTTGGACATTTCCCGTATGCCCCAGCATATCCGGATTGGCAAAATTAACAACAATGAAATGATATTGATTATTCCCTATCCCCCAAAGAACTTGATGAGCCACTTCTAAAGCGGACATTTCCGGTTTTTGATCATAGGAAGAAATCCGGAGCGAAGGGATAAGAATCCTGTCTTCTCCCGGGAATGGTTTTTCCCGGCCGCCGTTGAAAAAGAAAGTGACATGGGCGTATTTTTCCGTCTCGGCAATATGCATTTGCTTTAAACCGTAATCGCTGATTATCTTGGCCAAAGGGTTGCTGATCTTCTCCGGAGGAAAAGCGATTTCCACCGGCAAATCCTTTTCATATTCCGTCATGGTCACAAAGAAAAGATTTTTAATCTTTTCCCTTTTAAAACCGGTAAAATTGTCCAAAACAAAGACCTTGGTCAGTTCTCTGGCCCGGTCGGAACGAAAATTAAAAAAGATAATCGCGTCGTTATCCCTGACCTTGGCGCTGGGTTTACCTTTTTCATCAATAATGACTATTGGTTTAAATTCTTCATCATAAACTCCATTTTTATATGAAGAATCAATAGCGGCACAAGGGTCTTCAAATTCTTGTTCAGCCAAACCCTTAGTCATAGCTAAATAGGTTTGTTCAATTCTTTCCCAATGGTTATCTCTGTCCATAGCCCAAAAACGGCCTGATAAAGTAGCTATTCTTCCCGCCTTAATATCCTTGGTCCTGATGATTAACTCATTAACAAAGCCCTTGCCGCTGTCCCGGGGAGTGTCCCGGCCATCTAAAAAAGCGTGGATAGCCACGTCTTTCACTCCTTGCCTGGCGGCAATCTCCAACAAAGCGTATAAATGATCATTTGAAGAATGAACCGCTCCATTGGAAACTAACCCCATCAGGTGCAGAGTTGACTTGTTTTCTTTAACATGGGCTATGGCTTTTAAAAAAGATTGGTTGTTATAAAAATTTCCTTCAATGAGCGCCTGGTTAATCCGGGGCAGGGTTTGCCAAATAATTTTTCCCGAACCCATACTTAAATGACCGACCTCCGAGTTGCCCGATTCCCCCCAATTTAAACCAACCGCCTCGCCGCAGGCCTGAAGAGTCATAGTCGGATAAAGAGTGGTAAGTTTGTCAAAAATCGGCGTTTTAGCCAAAGTAACGGCATTTCCCTGGCTTGGAGGGGCAACGCCCCAGCCATCCAAGATGATGAGTATTACCGGTTGAATTTTGACGGAGGTTTCTGCCATATAGATATTTACTTTTTAATTAATGAGGCGCCGGTCATTTCTTTCGGTTTTTTGATATTCATTAAATCCAATATTGTCGGGGCGATGTCGGCCAATTTTCCGCCTTTTCTTAGTCTTATTTTTGCTTTCGGAGCATTAATGAGAATAAAAGGGACCGGATTAGTAGTATGAGTGGTTTCAATTTCTCCGGTTCTTAAATTAATCATTTCCTCGGCATTGCCGTGGTCGGAGCAGATGACGAGTGTCGAGGCAGGCGCGGCGCGACGGAAGCCGGCGACGAACGCGTCGAGTTCGACCAGCGCCTGCGGCACCCGTGACGGATCGCGGTGA
>CAZCKV010000014.1:0-10821 GCA_964499385.1 uncultured Gammaproteobacteria bacterium
TTTTTCTATTTTCAAAACCGTGCCGAAAGCGATTATCAGGAGAATGAAAATAAAAAACATATTAAATATGTCCCGGATAATGATCCATCCCTTGGAAACCACCGGCGAAGCAATAAAATCGTTATATTGGGCGACCCATACCAGCAACCTTATCATCACGGTTATCAGTTTGCCGATCAAACTAATAATGGGCAAAAGAATCGCCCCCAATATCGTTGCCACCGCACTCCCAACATCGGCTAAGACCTGCTTGGGAACAAAAAAAACAACAATGACAAGAAATACAAAAACCAATAAAATAAATCCTTTTTTAAATTGTTTATTTTTAAAGTTCATCAATAAATATACTTAGCTACGGAACTAAGCTTCCAAGTGAAAACTACTATAGAAGTCGGGCTTCTATAGTAACTTCTAAAGCTCGATTCACAGCCATAAACCGAACTTTGTTCTGGTTTATGGCTCCCAAGTGACTAAGGTTTGACAATAATTATTCCGTCATAAGAGATACCCGCGGTGGGAGAATCTATACACCTTTTCCCATTAACATCGCCAATATAGACGCCATTGGTGCACCAACCCCAATTGTCTTTTACATAAACCTTTGGTTTAAAGCAACAAGCGTTTACACAGCCATACTTGTTCCATCCTTTTCCTCCTTTTACGCAAGTATAAATATAAGTAAATTGAAAATATTTTTCTACACAAGCGTTTGCGCTACTTCCAAAATCGGAATTATTGCATTCTCCTTCTGGTTTATGGTTTTTTGCAACAACAGAATTATATCCAGCGGGAAAATCAGTCCCGTCCCCTTTCCAATCTATACTAACCTCCTTAATTGGCATATGATTTTTATCTGCCCAGGCAAAAAATTTCAAAACCGCGGGAAAGCTTTGGGAGCGTTCAATGTTGCCCGTGTCTTGACCCCCAATGCTGATTTTTCCGTCATTTGATTTTTTGCATACATTGTTCTCATCGCAGGTAGCAACATTAACCGAAGCCACTACCGGAGAAGCGTGTCCTGAAGGCAAGGGACTACGGTTGTCCCAAACTCCTTCGGATGAACCATAAGTCATACCGCCGGTAACATAACCACAATCATTTTTGTTAATACATCGTTTACTGGGATCATTAGAACATGTTCCTGAAACTACTCCCTCGCACTTTTCACAAACATAACAATCCTCGTTGTCAATACAAGAAATGTATTGATTATCGACACACAATTTATTAATATCACAGCGACCAAAGTCTGTACAAGGGCAAACACTCTCATCTAAACAAAGAGTAGTTTCGGTGATACCACAATGTCCCTGTTGAAAAGAATCACAAGTTCCAGGAGTGTATAGACCTTTAATATTAAACTTCTTTTTTTCGCTAATTTTTGCAAATAAATTTTTTAAACTTGTTTCAGTATGTAAAAACGGTTTATCATCGCAAACCGAATCCGTCCCAGGTAAAATTAATCTATCAACTCCCTCTTGATTATAAGCGCCATAAGGACTGCATCCCGCTGTACCATTGTGAGTGCTATAATAGGAACTTTCGGACCATAAAAGATCCGTATAAGCTCCTTCTACTATACCATCACCTCCCGCTGGGATTTTAACCATAAATTGGCAACCGTTTTTAAGATATATATTTACTCTATCAACGCGGTGAGAAGAGATGTTACTATTCCCTTTTCCAGATCCATCAATACATTTTATATAGAGATGGTCCAAAAAATTATTACCATCAAAATGAGCGGTCACTTCTGTTGTAGCTCCTTTACCCTGTGTATCTTCGACAGATTCATGCCATTCATTATCTGAATTAAGAATTTTATTCTTACAAAGACAATCACTGCAACTGTCATACTGGCAGTTATTTCGGAGACGATCTACCCCTATTCTTAGGGTAATTTTATCTATTTCATTCATCTTAATCTTAACATTAGAAATAATCTTTTTGTCAACTTCTAGAACGTTATCAACACGACCATTACGATAAACCCCCGCCTTGCCATCATAATAAGAATTCATAATGTTTTCCCAATGCGGCCCGGCAGGAATCTGATCTAAACCATACCATTGTCTGTCGTTTGCCGCGTGATAACCTGCATCCAGATAGTGTTCAAAAATATCCGGATCTCCAATACCCGGTCCCGGCCACCAGGTCAAGCAAGCGTTAATCTCCGCCGGCTTGGATTCGTCTTTTTCCAGACAAAAACCCCGCAAACCAATTGCTGTTGTCTCTTTGCTCTTGGCAGAGCAATATCCCGCTCCCCCGCACTGATTATCTGAAGTACAGGGTATTCCTATGTTTGATCCGCTAGCGCAAATGCCGTTTGGAATGTCTGAACTATTACTATTATAATTGTAATATCTTGCTATTCCTGAATATTCGGCTTTTTTATAAGCGCATTGGCAATCCGGATAATTCCCTTTTACAACATCGCTGCAGACATTAACATCATTGTAATACTCGTTTTTAGGAACATTCTCACCACCACTATTTTGCGGAAAAGGCGAGTCCTTTTCCGGAAAAATCTGGCAGGTTTTAGCAATGGTCTTTCCCACACCATTCACCCCTTTTTCTTTTCCATCATCCTTATCGATGTAGGTTAATTTATAAATTCCCAATTCTTCCTCGGCAAACAGAGTTTCAATCGGATACATATCCAAAATTGAATGGCCGGAATAATCCATACCGGACCAGGAAACATCGCGGTCCGTATAAACGCTTTCCGTTAACGGCTGCGGCGTGGAATAGAAAACCCAATTACCGCAAATTTTATTTTCTCCCGCGCCAATCAGTTCGTCGCAACGGCCGACAAATTCGCAAATTTCCCGTCTTTCTCCCAATGAGGGGTCCCAAACTTCCCGCGAACCAATACAATCCAGCCATTCTCCGCAAACCCGGTCGCGTTTTACTTTCAAAATAACATTAGAATCTCCCGTGCCCGCCGTCTCTTTAATTACCGCCGGAACAGAAAAATCATTGTTGTTTTTACTATTGGCATAAGTGGCCGATGAATCATAAAAAAGAGACGCTGAAGATTGGGATGTATCATTAAATAAAACACAACCGTCTTTCAAACCGACCATGCCCTGACAGGAAGACTTGTCTATTTTGTTATTGTTAAGATAATAATATTCTCCTCCCAGCGGGTCAGTAAATTTTACGCACCCGGACTGGTCTGTCGGACAAGAGCCGGCCCATCCCTGGTATCTCGGGTCGTCATTAAAGCGAATGCCGTAAATAATTCCATTTATCTGATAAGGGCTATTATCGTCATTGTAATAACAAGGGTAAATTGTCCCTGTTTTAAACCAACCAGTTTTAAATTCATTCGTGCCGACCGGAACGTTCTCTTTGTACTCGCAAGTCTTTTCTCCCGGGTCTTTGAAATAAAACGGCCCCTGATATTCTTCGCACCCCACGTCCTCTTTAAGGCAAAGAGTGGGCGATTTAACATACAAATCAGGATCGTTAATTAAATAAACGTCAGCGTAAGAAACTACTTTCCCTTCCGTGTCCAATTTCGGCTGGCCGAATTTCTGGCAGCCCTGGTATTTGCTCTCGCACTTGTTTTTCGCGTCATTGACCAAATAAACCATTTTATCAGCGGGAATAACAACATTATCTTCAGGCGACCCGCCTGAATTAAAGGTTTTCCCCAAAGGCCAATCAGAATTCTGCGTGTCAATCAGGGCTTCGCAGCCGACAGTGGAACAGAGTTTGGTAAATGATTTTAAATAATAAGATTGTTTGTCCCTGCCTTGGTAAACCTGGCAACCAACCATGGACTCGGCGCTGGTATTTTCAATTGTGCATGCTTTCGCCCCGGTTGAATAAAAATTATGATTTGCCAAAGTGTCGCAGGAGCAGGACGTTTGCCAAGAACCTTTAATTAAATAAAGATTATCCTGAGTTTCTTTTATAACAACGTTGTCAATGTAAAAACTTCCGCTGGGAACGCTGATCTCCAATTTTTCCAGCTCCAGCGGTTCTTCATCAAAATAAAACTGGTTAAATTTAATCTCCTGCCACTCAAAGGGATTCAAGCCCATCTTTGTCTGTAAAGCACATGATGAAAATTTAACTGTGACACCTGTTCCTCCTTTAAACCAGAACGAAACAAAATACGATTTATTTTTCAAAACCAAATCATCTACGGACAATGAGATTTTTTTATCAGCATTATCAACTTTTAAAGAATGTCCCGGATAATTAACTGACTCGGCAACAGCTTCTCCGCCGCTGCCCCAGCGGGAATTCATTACATCACCCTCAAAATCATCTGAAAAAACCTTAATAACGTTGTCTCCACGTGATCCTTTGTATTCCCGGCATCTATCGTCTTTTTTGGAACAAATTTCGCTTTCGGAAACAACCGCTGTCTTGATTGACTGGTCAATTGACCTTCTGTAAGAAACGCAATCTTCAGCGCAACTGATGGTATTCTTGTATAAACGGTAATAAATTTTGCCCTCTGCATCGTAAAACTGTTTGCAGTGCGGGTTATCCAGGGCGTCCTCTTTGTCTTCGCAATCGCCCCAGTCCAAATTGGGATTTGAATTGAAATTCATCGGACCGTTGGCGTCCGGATCGCCCGCATATTGCTGGTCCGCTTTCTTCAAATCATATTTTTTCAACTGATAACCCGTGGTTTCCGACCCGACCCAGGTATAATATTTCTTGCACGAATTTCCATTCGGCGGGTCAATTGAAGTTCCGTCGTTGTCAATGACCGCCTGACCCTGGGAATTAATCTTAACGCACTGGCGGAGGTAAGAATAATATTCAACTTTTTCCGTGTCCAAATTAGTAAATTCTTCGCAACCGGAAACCGCGCACGTCTTGGCAGTGGAAGGAATAAAGTTGACTACCCGGGTATCAAAATCAAAATTACTGGACATTTCCTGAAAAGTTTCATAGCCCAAACAAGTAAAACCGCACTTGTCTTTTTCTTCAACTATACCCTGGATTGCCGTATCTCCGTTAGTCGGAGTGTATAACTCGCATCCCACTTCCCCCGGCTGGCATTCCAAAGCGTTTTTAAAATAAATTTTATTGACTTCTCCGTAATCCTTGTATGATGAATCAGTATTTCCCGATTCCAACTTTATATCATCAATATAAACCAGGCCGTCTCCATACAGAATCGGGGCCAGCCAAACATAGAACCTGTCCTTAGGAACGGTAATCGTTTGAACGTGCCTTTGCCAATCTTTCTTGCTTCCGTCAATGACAATGGTTGTTTCCCCCTTAAAACCTTCTATATAGCCGATTCCGTCGTCGTCAAAATAATAATTAACCGTTATCGTATCACTGGGCGCCGTTTCTATTTTTACCCGGGCGGAAATAGTATATTGCTTGCCCGGCACCACCGGAACCAGTTGCCAAAAACCGGTCCAGTCGCTTGTTCCATCTGCTCCCGTATGTTCAAATCTGCATGAAGAAAAACCGCTGGAAAATTTATCTTTGTCTATTGTTTCCGTTCCTTCCCAAGGCGATGTCCAACCGTCAGGGACGCCATTCACGTCAGTGTCAAGCTCAAAGCCACCGTTGAAAACCAAATTGGTTTCCAAACCCGAAGCAATCCTGATGTATTCATGGCAACCCTGGTTCTGGGCCGAACATTTTTCCGTTTTGTTATTAAAAAAAATCACGTTGGAAGCATTCGGACAATTCCAATTACCTCCCTCTATTATATTCTCGTCCCAATAAGAACAATACCACTTGCACCCCGCATTGTTTTGATTGCAGTTAGTGAAATCCAGAGTATCGGTTAAATAAGAAAATTGTTTTTTATCTTTTGTCCTTTTATAAGTTTGGCAACTGGCATATTGCGGGTCGCAAGCGTTGCCGTTAAATCGCCAAATGTTTTTTTCACGGGTGCAATAAGCCCAAGTGTCGCACTGGCCCTCTTCGTTTTCGTGAATGCAATCTTGCAAATTAACGCACGTTTCCTGGCGTTGGGCGCTTTCCGGCAAAGGAATGGCTGAATAACTTTTTATGTCGCATTTATAAGTTGAAGCTTTTAAAACCCAATTGGGGTCTACTAAATGATAAAAGTCACTGTCTGGTTTATCAAAATCAGAAACCACTTGTCCGAGAGATACCTCTACGTTTTTCGGAGGAATAAATTTATTATTAAAAATTTTATCCGCGGCGATTTCCAAACCCAAAGGAAAAACCCTGTATCGCCTTAATTTTTTAATGTTAGGCCAACTCAACAAACTTGTGTAATCACCGGATTTGCCAACCAGTTGGGTTGATGCAAGCCAACCCTTTTCCATCGCCTCCTTAATGGTTAACCCTTCTTCTATGGCCCTTACCAACTTAGTGTCCAACAAACAATTAGTGGGCAGGGCGTATTTTTTATCATCCGGACAAACGGCAAATTCGTCATAAATCGTAACTTCTCCTCCCTTTTTCACTGAAACCATTGCCAAGTCAGTGTAAAGAACCTCGCTTTCTTTCTGGGTCGGCGAATTAAGTTCGTCTGAATCGGACAAAAACGGCTGGGTTCTTTCAACGATTTCCGGAGAAACAGACGGATTAAGTCCTTTCTCAAAAAGCTGTTTTACAAGTTTGTTTACCAAAGTATTGGTAAAAACCCCGATGGCGTCGGCAACCGGCACTCCCGTATATTCCTTTATTCCGGCTGTTCCCTCCTTGATTGACGTTTCCCACTGGGCCCTGATTCCGCTCGCTGGCGTAAGAGTTATGTCAGAAATCTTTGAGGTCAGGCGGTTAATGTCCCCTGACAAACTCTGCATAAATTTGGATTTCTCAATCGCTTCCGCTTGCTTGGCGAATAAATCACTTTGGACTTTAAACGCGACCGCCACGTCGCTGGCCTCGGGATTGTATCCCCGATTAATGTCTTCCAACGTCGGCGGCGGGCTCGGAATAAGATCGGGAAAAGCGTTTAAAATGCTTTCAATTTCACCAATCAGTTTATTGCCAGCGTCGGCAACTCGCTTGATTTCGGCAATGAAGTCCTCAGTGCATTTTCTATATTTTTCAAAATCTTCTTTACAAACATATATGGAATGATCGTATGCTGTCATTAATAGACAGTCTACATCTTCACAAAACGTAGCCTTAAAGGTAATTCTTGAACACTGTCTTGCTGTTTTCATAGTATCCGTATCCTCTATATCTTTCATATTCTTCTTTATTTCCGACACTTTGTCCTGCAAATCCTTTTCAATTTGCGTTAAAGCGTTATCAGAAAGTGTTTCCGTTCCCTCGGTATTTTTCTTTAATTTCTCTGTTTTCTCCGCCAC
Source organism: uncultured Gammaproteobacteria bacterium (assembly GCA_964499385.1). Lineage (GTDB taxonomy): Bacteria > Patescibacteriota > Patescibacteriia > UBA2591 > UBA6264 > JAQTOB01. The sequence goes on from CAZCKV010000014.1 coordinate 7,281, forward strand.
GAACTTTTCGTCTTTATCCAATTTATTAAGACCTTCTAATATTTCCTCTTTTTCGCCATTAGTAAAACATGTCCCTCCTTGAACTTTAGCCGCCTGTTCCGCCCGGAGACGGGCGGCGCCTCCTTCTTGTAATTCCGCGCTAAAAGCAAACAATTTTTTCTTGCTTAAATCTTTGTATCTCTCCTTTATTTGGCTCCAAGAACACCTCATTTCCGGCTTAAACATCATTTCCTGATATTTGTAATCCAGACCGACCAAGAGGTTAAATCTAATTGTCGGGTCTATCGGGTCGCAAAGACTTCTGCCGGTAAAACCCGTGACTGATTTGGCCGTCTCGTCAATGTATTCCCCTAAAACCTGATCCCCCAACTTTGTCCAATAATCCGGGTCTGACACAAACATCGGCTTTTGGCCTTTACCTCCGCTGGCAATGTATTCCGCGGATTCTTTGGCCATTTGCCCCAAAAAGAGATTAAGCCCGTTGCGGTAAGCAATCGCTCCCCCGGATTCCCAGGCTTTTTTAAGCAGCCCTTGAGTTTTCTCAAAAACCCACTTGCCAACCTGCATGGCAAGATGGGCAATGTCAGCAAACTGCGCTTGAACATTTTTAGGAAAAAATAAACTAACTAATAAAAACATAGTTAGTAAAGCTATAATCATTGTCTTTTTAAACGAAGAAATGGATTTCATATAATTTAAACAGATACTAATTATTGTGAATTATTTTTTTCCACCAACCGGATTAGTTATTCGTATCCAGTGGCACCCAGCGATTGCAAGAACATTGACTTTAACGTCTCGTCATCAATTGAGTCCAGCATCTTTTCGTCAACTCCTTGTTCTATCAAAAGCTGTCTCATTTGAGAAACATCCAAATCCGAAAACTGGGGCTCTTGATTGCTTGGCGCCCCAAGTTCGTTTAAATCTATGCCTGTTTCTTTCTTTGTTTCATTGTACAACTCTTTAAGGGTTTTGTCATCCAGTTTATCCACAATTTCCCGGCTCAAACCGGCTTGATTGATTAATAAATCTTTAATTTCTTGAATTGAAATTTCTTCTAAAACATTTTCTTCTTGAGAAAACGTTTTTTCTAAGGGATTTTCTTCTTCACGTGGATTTTCTGGGGTATGATAAGGAGTGGATTCTTTGTTCAGCGGATCGCTTTTAGCGTCAATTTCTTCTTTGTCGGTAAAACTGTCGCTGTCCGTATCAACAAGATAAACTGATGTCTGATGAACGAATTTCTCATCAAAATCAGAAAGGCCGTCCTTGTCAGTATCTTGTTCCGTTAAATCGGTAATGGATGTTATTTGTTCTTGATTCGGCAGGGTTGTTTTTTGCGCAATTTGTTTAAAAGGGGCGTAAATAGTTCCTCTAATCTGAAAATAACCAAGAAAAATAGCCAGAACGCCAAGAAATAGTAATAATAATATTAAATATTTATTGGTCTTTGAAAGCATAAACGCTTCACTTAAATTTCTTCAGCCAGAGGCTGATCCGCCTCTGGCGGAAATTTCTAATAAAATCCAATCCTTAACTGATAATTCCTGAGATCTAATTTTGGGGTTAAATCCAAGGGTTTGAAAAATTTCAATACCTTTTTCTTTATTCATTATACCGCCCTTAACCAGATTATTCAAGAGATATTTGCGCGGGGAAGAAAATCCGGCTTTAATAATTTGAAAAAAATTATCGGCACGGGTTGAACCTCCGTGAGGAATTATCTTTAAAATCACAGAATCAACTTTTGGCTTTGGCCAAAAATTATCCTTTTTTATTTGAGAGATTATCTTAACCTGACTATAAAACTGAACCATTACTGATAAACGGGACATTTTTGGCGGTTGAGCGACAATCCTTTTTCCAACTTCTTTTTGCAAGATTATAACCATTAATTCCGGCTGATATTCTCTTGATAAAAATTGCCGCAAAACTGCGCCGGTAATATTAAAGGGCAAATTAGTCACTATTTTGAATCCGTTGGAACATTGGGACATTTGAATGTTGGAACATTTTGAATCTAAAATACTTCCTTGAACAATTTCAACATTCTTATATTCCTTTAGTTCTTGTTTTAAAACTTCAATCAGCTTTTTGTCGATTTCAACGGCGATTACTTTCTTAACTTTCTTGGCGATTTCTTTTGTCAACGCTCCCAGACCCGCTCCGATTTCCAGAACAACGTCTTGTTCTTTTAAATCAGCCGCTTGTAAAACTTTTTTAATGAAAAAATCATTGATTAAAAAATTTTGCCCTCGTCTTCGTAAAGGCTTAATTTCATACTGTTGACAAATGTCTTTTATCTCTTTTAACACCCTGTTAAACGACTAAATTGATTAGTTTATTGGGAACAGAAATAATTTTTTTAATTTTTTTATCTTGTAAAAAACGTTTTACATTTTCTTGTTCTAATGCTAATTTCTCCATATCTTTTTGAGAAATATCCGCCAAGGTCATAATTTTAGCCCTTACTTTGCCGTTAATTTGAATCACAATTTCAATCTCACCTGTTTGGACCAATTTTGAATCAAATTGAGGCCATTTTTCCTGGAAAACGCTTTTCTTGTTTGGATTTATTTTTTGCCACTGTTCTTCGGTAAAAAACGGGGCGAAGGGCGACAAAAGAATTAAAAATTTTTCCAAGACTTCTTTGGAAGATAACGTTTTTTCTTGTTTGAGCTCATTTAAAAACGACATTAAACAGGCAATAGCCGTATTGAATTTCATATTATCAATGTCTTGGCTAACCTTTTGAATCGTCTTGTGTAATAATATCTCTTTATCCTTTCCTTTCTCCGTATCTTTAAAAGATGTTTGCTTTTTAAATTGCAACCACCCATTAATATAATCCTCAATTTTGTCTAAAAATTTTTTCACCCCCATCAGGGCATTGTCGTTCCAGGCCATTGTTCCGTCAAAAGGACCGATAAACATCAAATACATTCTTAAAATATCCGGACCATATTTGTTAAATCTCTTAATAACTTCCTCGGGGATAATAACATTGCCCTTTGATTTACTCATTCTTTGGCTATTGGGTCCTAAAATTACCCCATGAGAAATTCTTTTCATGTAAGGTTCGGGATATTTTTCAGGAACCACTCCAATATCCCATAAAAACTGATAAATAAAACGGGAATAGAGAAGATGAAGCGTATTATGTTCATCGCCGCCGATATAAACGTCAACCGGCAGCCATTTTTCCATTTCTTTTTTATCAGCGATACGATTATCATTCTTAGGGTCAATATATCTTAAAAAATACCAGTCCGAACCCGCCCAATTCGGCATAGTATCTGTTTCTCTTTGCCCCGGTCCGCCGCACTTGGGACAGGTTGTTTTAACCCATTCTTCCATTTTTGCCAAAGGGCTTTCTCCCGTATCTGTCGGTTCATAATGTTCCACGACTGGCAATTCTATGGGCAATTCTTCCTCTTTGACCGTCTGCCAACCGCATCTTTTACAATAAACCATAGGAATCGGTTCTCCCCAATAATGCTGCCGGGAAAAAATCCAGTCCCGCAGATGATAAGAAACACTT
>CAZCKV010000015.1:0-10583 GCA_964499385.1 uncultured Gammaproteobacteria bacterium
ACGGCCTGGCTTTTACCCTTCAGAAAGAATTGGACGCCTTCATCAAGCTGCAGCAAGAAGCGGAAAAAAGAGACCATCGAAAACTCGGCCAAGAACTGGACTTATTTCAAATTAACGAGAATATTGGTCCGGGCTTGATACTCTGGCACCCTAAAGGCGCAATTTTAAAAAGAATTATTGAAAATTATGTTTTGAACGAATATATCAATAACGGCTATCAATTAGTAAGTACGCCCCATTTGGCAAAACTCAATCTTTGGAAAACTTCCGGCCACAATGATTTTTATCGGGAAAATATGTTTCCAGTAATGCATATGAGCGAAATGTCTAAAGAAGAAAAAGACGATTACCAGGTTAAACCGATGAATTGCCCATTTCATATCGCCATTTACCAAAATGCGGTTAAAAGCTACCGCGATTTGCCTTTGCGTTACACCGAATTAGGCACGGTCTACCGTTATGAAAAATCCGGCGTTCTGCACGGATTAGCCCGAGTCAGAGGTCTTACTCAAGACGATGCTCATATTTTTTGCCCGGCCGAGCAATTAGACAAAGAAATAGAAACGACTACTACATTTGCCATAAAAATCTTAAAGACCTTTGGTTTTAAAGATTACGATATTTATTTGTCCACTCAACCTGAAAAATCAGTTGGCAGCCAAAACAACTGGGACCGAGCGACAAAAGCTTTGGAAAACTCGTTAAAAAAACTGAAAATAAAATACGCCATTGACCCGGCTGGCGGAGTTTTTTACGGACCTAAAATTGACATTAAAATCAAAGACAGTTTGGGCCGGGCCTGGCAATGCACGACCATTCAAGTTGATTTTAATTTGCCGGAAAAATTTGACGTAACTTATATTGATAATAAAGGAAAAAAACAACGGCCGATTATGATTCATCGCGCCCTTTTGGGTTCTTTGGAAAGATTTATCGGCGTCTTGATCGAACACTATGCCGGGGCTTTTCCGACTTGGCTCTCCCCTATTCAAGTTTATCTTACTCCCGTGGGAAAAACTCATTGCGCAACCGCTAAAAAAATTGCTAAGGAATTGGAAAAAAATGGTTTAAGAGTTGAAACGGACCTTTTAAACGAAACCGTCTCTTATAAAGTCCGCAAAGCGGAAAAACAAAAAATCCCCTACATCCTGGTCATCGGCGACAAAGAAACCAAAGGCAAATTCCTTAATGTCAGAATGCGAGGCAATAAAGTTGAAAAAATGACCAAAAAAAAATTCTTGGAAAGAATTCTGAAAAAGATTGAAGAGAAGAAATAAAACAGGGACTTCACATAACAGCGTATATATGCTCCGCTCCCGTTGGTTGCTCCGGGCTTCGCCACATTTTGCCTTCGCTATCGCTACGGCAAAACGTCATATATGCGCAATCGTTAGGCAAATATAGTTAAATTTTAAAAAATAATTTAAAAACCTATGAAAAAAACAATGAAATTTTTTGCTTTAATTTTTATAGCAGCTTTGATTTTGCCTTTTGGTAATATCCAAGCCCAAGAAGCAGATGAATTAGTCCCGGTTACGCAAGTTGACGTCCGGACTGAAGCCGACCAGATCGATCTTGTGTCCGAACCCGTTGAACCGCCGATTGACGAGCTGTTTATCGCTCCGGCTCCTGTTTCCCCTGCCCCGGAACCGGAAAACGAGACCGGAGAAATTATGCCCAATGTTGAACAGGCAACAATTGAAATCTCAGAGGACGTTATTCTAGATGAAAACATTATGCCCGAAGATTTAAACGTCAGCGAACCGACTCTTCTTCCCACCAGCCCTTATTATCCAATCAAAACCATTTGGCGAGGCATAAAATCAACCCTTACTTTCAACCCGATAAAAAAAGCCGAGCTTAAACTCCAATACGCCAATGAAAAGCTGATTGAAGCGAAAAAAGTGTCCGAATTGAAGAATAAGCCGGAATTGGCCGCCAAGGCTTTGGAAAGTTATGGGAAGGAAATTACCGGCATATCAAAAATAATAGAAAAATTTTCAGATAAAACAAAAGAAAAAGCGGAAAAATTGGCGGAAAAAATAATTGACAATTCTTTTAAACAGCAAAAGTTGATTGACGGCATTGAAAAGAACCTTGAACCGGAACAACTTAATAAGGTAAATCAGGTCAGAAATGAAGGTTTAGAAAGTCTTGGCAAAACTATCGCCAATATCGTTCCTCAGGAACAAATACAAAACAAAATTAACGCGGCAATACAAAACCAGACCGGCAGTGAATTTAAAGATTTTAAAAATCTGGAAGTTTTGAAAGCGGTGGAACAAAAAATTCCTGAACAAGCCCGCGAAGCCATCCGTCAAGTTCAGGAAAACGTTTTACAAAAATTAGAAACTAAAATAAATGAATCTCAGGAAAAAGAAAAATTCCAAAATTACATTACCAATGTCGGCGGCAATGAAGTTCAACATTTGAAAATCATCAATAATATTATTGAAAAAGCGCCGGTTATAAGCAAAGGACTGGAAAAAGCCAAGGAAAAAACTTTTGAAAAAATTGAACAAAAAATGGAAAATCTTGACGGAGAGCAGAAAAAAGAATTTCTCAATCACCTTGAACAAGGAACGATGCAGAACCTGCGCATTATCAATGAATTGGAAAACAACCTGTCGTCAGAAACCGTTAACAAGGTTTTGGAAATAAAAAATACGGCAATTGACAATTTCAGAAAGGATTTTGAAGCCGTTTCCACTGTTGAAGAACAGGAACAATATCTCAAAGAATTGGAAAAAAATCATGACGTTAAACAACTGGAGGTTCTGAAGGAAGTGGAAAACATAATTCCCCAAGACAAAAAAGAATTCTTTGAAGAAATGAAAAATAAAGTTGTGGATGAAATGAAAAAAGAAATCAACCAGGCCAAAACTCAAACCCAAAAATCTGACGTTCTGGACAGATTAACCGGTGATACGCCGGAACAAATTGAAGTTATTAAAGAGTCCTCGGCGGCGCCAGAAATAATGAACCAAATTCTTCAAAAACAGACGGAGAAAATAAGGGAAAAAATTCAGACTATGGACAATGTAGAAAAAATTCAGCAACTGAAAGAAAGCATTAATGCAAATACTTCAATTAAACAGGAATTGGAAAAGAGGGCGCCTAACATATCCCGCGAAGTGGAAAACAGGGCTAAGGAAATCTTAACTAATGAAGCTGTGGAAAAAGAAAAAATAAATCCAAGTGTAACTCCACTTAAACAAGAAGTCAGGAAAGAAGAACAAAAACAAGAAGAAAAAAAAGAAATGCCTCAAAAAGTAGAACCGAATGTTAAAACGGATAAGTTACTCGTTCCTCAAGAAAAATCCAACGTTCAACCGGAACCAACAGTAAAAAAAGAACTTCAAAATAAACCGATGGCGAAACCGGAAGGTTCCTTAGGCGAGCCGTCGTTATTTCAAAAAGTAAAAAACCTTTTAACGCAATAAAAAACATTAATTTATAACAACCAAACAAAAACCGGGCTTGAAAAAGGCCCGGTTTTTGTTATGATAAAAAACGCCATGAAATACCATATCATTACATTTGGCTGTCAAATGAACAAAAGTGATTCGGAAAGAATCGCCAGTCTTTTGGAAAAAATCGGCTATCAACCGGTTAATAAAGCAAGTCAAGCCGACTTGATTATGGTCAATATGTGTTCGGTCCGCCAATCAGCCGTAGACAGGGTCTATGGATTAAGCAGAAAATTCACTGAATTAAAAAAACAAAACCCAAAATTAAAAACGGTCTTAACCGGCTGTATCCTGCCTTATGATAAAAACAAACTGAAAAAACAATTTGATTTGATTTTCAACATTCGGGATTTATCAAATCTGCCGAAATTATTGAATGCCGTTAAAGAAGCGCGATCATGCCGAAACGACGGCTATTTGTCCGTTCTTCCGCTTTTGACGTCCGAAATTTCCGCTTACGTGCCAATTATGACCGGATGCAATAATTTTTGCACCTATTGCGTTGTCCCTTACACTCGGGGAAGAGAAATCAGCCGCCCAAGTCAGGAGATTATTGGAGAAATAAAAAGTTTGGTCCAAAAAGGATATAAGGAAATTATTCTTTTGGGTCAAAATGTCAATTCCTACCAAGACAAAAGTGTTGACTTTCCCCTTTTGTTAAAAAAAATAAATGATTTGTCGGGTAAATTCTGGCTTCGCTTTATCACCAGCCATCCTAAAGATTTGTCAGACGAATTGATTGAAATTATGTCCCGGGGAGAAAAAATCACCGAATACCTGCACTTGCCGTTTCAGGCCGGCGATGATGAAATCCTTGAAAAAATGAATCGCGGCTATACCATTGAAAAATATAAAGAGTTGATTGGAAAAATCAGAAGAAGAATGAAAAATGTTTGCCTTTCCACTGATATTATCGTCGGTTTCCCGGGTGAAACAAAAAGACGGTTCAAAAAAACGGCAAGATTAATGAAATGGGCTGACTTTGACATGGCCTATATCGCCCAATATTCCCCGCGCATCGGCACGGCCGCGGCCGAATTTAAGGACGACATACCCAAAAAGGAAAAAGAGAGGAGAAAAAAAAAATTAAACGGAATTCTTAAAAGAACCGCTTTGAAAAACAACAAAAAATATCTTGGAAAAACAATTGAAGTCCTGATTGAAAAAAAAATCGGAAATGATTATCTGGGGAAAACCCGAACCTTCAAAGACGTGAAAATAAAAAATCCGGGCTTCTTAAAACCCAGTCAATTCATTGAAGCGAAAATTATAAAGATAACGCCTTGGGGGCTTAAAGGACAGGTTGAGAAATCTTTTTGATCTTTTTAAAAATCAAAAAATACACCGTAATCAGAAGAATGGCCAAAGGTATTAAATCCCACCACCAGCCGAATCTGACGATCGTATTATAAAGGCCGTGGAAAATTATGGCTAAAATTAAACCCCTTAAAACCACTAATTTCGGATTTTTAAACGATTTGAATTTGACCAAACCCAAATGATATCCAATAATGCCGCCTGAGAGGAAATGCATAAAAGTGCTTGTAAAACCCCTTAATAAAACAGTGCCGGCGCCGGAAATCAGGCGGCCGGAAACAAACCCGTAAAGGACGTTCTCCACAAAAGCCAGGCCTAACCCCAAGACCATGCCATAAATGAAACCGTCCCTTAGTTCGTCAAAATGAGCCGAAGGATAAGTTCTCAGTCTTAAAACGGCATATTTAGCCGATTCTTCAATCAAGCCGTCTATTAAGAAGGACAAAATGAAAATTGCCGCCACAGAACCCAACCAGGGAAGAGATTTGACAAGATCGGTCAAATATCCGGCAATCGGAATTATGGGAACGGTGATTAGACAGCCCCAAAGAAAAGTTTTAAATATTTGTAAGCCCGGCTCCGGAGCTGAACGATCGAATCTCAAACAAATCAAGAGCCATAAAAGGGTCGGCCCGGCGCTTAATAACAAGAAAACTATTGAATTTTGCCAATTAACTTGATTAATCAGATAATTGAATAAATCCATAAATTCCGTGATTCTACTGCGATTTATTATTTTGCAGTAGTCATTATAACTAAAAAATAATAAATGGGAAACAGCAAAAAAAAGCTAATCGTCATCTGCGGACCGACGGCCGGCGGAAAAACCGGCCTAGCTTTGAAATTGGCTAAAAAATTTAACGGAGAAATAATTGCGGCTGACAGCCGGACCATTTACCAGGAAATGAATATCGGCACGGCCAAACCGACCATGGAACAACGTTTGAAAATTCCCCATTATTTAATAGATATCATTCCCCCAGACCGGGAATTTACCGTGGCGGAATTCAAAGAAGAAGCTTTAAAAGTCATTCACGGAATCCATCGCCGTTATAAAATCCCTTTTTTAGTCGGTGGCACCGGCTTGTACATCAGTTCCATCGTTGACAATTTGGACATTCCCCGAGTTCCTCCTGATAAAAAATTAAGGACGAATTTGGAAAAAAAAATTTTCAAATACGGCCTTGACTATCTTTGGCAAAAATTGATGAAATTGGATCCCCAAGCGGCTGGTTTTGTCCAAAGACAAAATCCCCGCCGGATAATCCGCGCCTTGGAGGTCTGTTTGAAAGCAAAAAAACCTTTTTCCCAATTGAGGAGAAAAAACGAACCTTTGTTTGATTGTCTGCAAATCGGCCTTGCATTGTCCAAACAAAAATTATTCAAAAGAATTGACCAAAGGACGGAACAAATGATAGAAAAAGGTCTGATTGATGAAGTAAAAGAACTGATTAAAAAATATCCGTCCAACCTGCCTTCTTTAAACACCATCGGTTATCAGGAAATAATCGCTTATTTGAAAAACGAAATTGGTCTGAACGAAACCGTTGATTTGATTAAAAAAAATACGCGTCAGTACGCCCGACGCCAAATGACCTGGTTTAAAAAAGACAAAACCGTTAAATGGATTAAGACCTCTGAAGAAGCGGAAAAATTGGTCAAAAATTTTCTGGCTTAATTTTTCAATTCTTCCTCCAGTAATTTCCTGATTGTATTCGGCTCGGCCCGTCCCCGGGTCTTTTTCATTGCCTGGCCGACCAAGTATTGAATGACGTTCGTCTTTCCCTGTTTGATTTTTTCCGTTATTTCCGGGTTGTCTTTGACAACCTCTCGAATAATTTTATCTAATTCATCTTTTTTTTCTGTTGTTTTAAATTCATGTTCTGACAATATCCTGTCCACATCCTTGCCCGTTTCAAACATCTTCTCTAAAACTTTCTGCGCCACATTGCCAGAAATCTTTTTTTCATAGACCATAATTAAAAATTCGGCAAAATTTTCCGGAGTAATCCGAAATTCCTTTTCTAGAAGTTTTTTTTGTAAAACAAGCAAATGATTGATCAGCCAATTGCTCAATAATTTAACAAACTGCTTTTTATTGTTTTCCCAAATTTCTTGTTCCGAACCTTCAACCGCTTCCAAAGACAAAAGCCAAACCTTGAGTTCGGAAACGACCTTCTCCGTATAATCGGCTGATTCTTTGTCGTCTGTTAAAAGGCAGGACTGACTATGATCAAACCCATATTCTTCTTTAAAACGTTTCTGTCTGGAAAAAGGCAATTCCGGCAAAGTGTTTTTCAAAAAATCCAGGTCAATTCCCTGTTCTTTGAAAGAATTTTTGTTAAGAGGCGGCAAATCTGGTTCGGGAAAATAGCGATAATCTTGTTCTTCTTCTTTACCTCTTTGTTCAATTGTTTTGATTCCGTCCCATCCTCTGGTCGTCTGATATTTCGGCGGATTGTTTTGCTCCCAAAGTCCCACTTGTCTGTCAAACTCGTAACACAGAGCTCTTTCCACCGCCCTAAAGGAATTAAGGTTTTTAATTTCCGTCTTGGAATAATATTTCTTGTCCCCTTTCGGCCTTATTGAAATGTTGGCGTCGCAACGTAACTGCCCTTTTTCCATGTCGGCGTCGGAAATCCCAAGATATCTGATAATTTTCAGCAGTTCTTCTAAAAAAACCTTGGCTTGACTCGGCGAAGTAATTTCCGGTTTGGTAACTATTTCCAACAAAGGCACTCCGGCCCGGTTAAAATCAAGCAAACTTGAATCTCTTACGTGAAAAACTTTGGCCGTATCCTCTTCCAAATGAATCCTTTCTAAATTTACCCTGTTAAATAACTCAGCACTCAAAGCATTTGAGTGCTGAGTTCCCGCTTTGCGGGATTTAACAGGGTAAACCTGTCTTTCTATTGAACTATATTCAAATTCCACAACCCCGCCGTTAATTAACGGCGATTGATATTGGCTGATCTGATAGCCCTTGGGCAAATCGGGGTAAAAATAATTCTTGCGGTCAAAATGACAATCTTCAGCGATCTCGCCTTTTAAAGCCAATCCTAATTTTAAACCCTTAATAACCGCTTCTTTATTAATCACGGGCAAAATTCCCGGATGTCCCAAACAAATCGGGCAGATGTTGATGTTCGGCTTTTCCGCTTCTTGATTCGGGCAATCACAAAAGAATTTGCTTTTTGTCTTAAGCTCCAAGTGGATTTCCAAGCCGATGACAATTTCGTAGTCCATATTCTTTTTTTTATTTTCCTTATTGTCCAGTTATGTTTAAGAAACGTTTTTTCTTGATAAAATAACGGGCAGGGTTTTGACTATAATCTGAAAATCAAAACCCAAAGACCAGTTTTCAATGTAATAAATATCAAGTTTGGCTTCTTCTTCAAAAGATAATTTGGAACGGCCGGAAATTTGGGCTAAACCGGTAATGCCGGGCTTGATTGTCAATAATTGTTTGTGGTGTCTCTGATACTGGGCCACTTCTTGGGGTTCATGCGGCCTGGGTCCGACCAAGCTCATTTCCCCTTTGATGACGTTAATCAACTGGGGTAGTTCGTCCAAGCTGGTTTTTCTTAGAATCTTTCCGAAAGAAGTTATCCGGGGGTCGTTTTCTATTTTAAAAAGCGGCCCGTTTTTTCGTTCATTGTATTCTATCAGTTCTTTCTTGTATTGACGGGCGTTTTTAATCATTGACCTGAACTTGAAGAGCTTGAAACTCTTTTTTCTTTCCCCTATCCTTTCCAGTTTTTCAAAAACCGGCCCCTCGGAATTAATTTTGATGATAACACCCAGGATTAAAAACAGCGGAATTAAAACAATCAGTCCGAAAAAAGAAACAATTATGTCAAATGAACGCTTGACTATCTTGCCCCAGCCGTCAAGCGCCGTTTTTTGGATAACCACTATGGGAATGCCCGCCAAAGTTTCTGTTTTGACGTTGCCAGCCAAAGAATTAAATATATCGGCCGTGTATTTAAAAACGATCTGGTGCTCGTTGCAGAATTCAACCAATTTTAAAATGTCTTCTCTTTTCAATTGCGGGTCTGTCTGAATAATTTGACTGACCTCATAGGCTTTATCCTGCCATTTTTTAAACAATTCATCAATGTTTTTTATTTGTCCCAGTACTTTGTATCCCAAACCGGGATTTTTGATAAGATATTCGCTTATATCTTCGGATATTTCTCCCCGGCCAAAAACCAATATCGGTTCCAGACCTTTACCCTGATGATAATAGATTAAGCGAAGATAATGAATAAAAATGCGGCCGAAACTCACAAAGACGATGGTTATTAGCCAGCCGGCTAAGATGATAAAACGGGAGGAAAAATATTCCCGCCTGAAAAAAATAAAAAGGACAATCAACATTGTTTCTACGGTACAAGCTAAAAAGACTTTGGAAATTTCTTTGGAAAAATGCCTTTTTTCGCTTATGTTATACAAACCGGCCAGGGAAAAAACAATTAACCAAGCTAAAAAAATAACCAATAATGAAACAAAATAATGACCGAAACTAATCTCGTAAATCACCGGCCTTAATTCAACCAAGGCGCTGAAACGCAGGTAATAAACAAAAATTCCTGCCAACACCAGCATTAAATAATCCAGAGGAACCAATATGGCCGAAAATGTGAGATCAAATTTTTTCATGCCTTTATTTTAGCAAAAAAAATCTTGACAATCAAGAACAATCTGCTATAATGAACCAGGCTTAAGTAGGTGTAGCGATCGCGCTCATCTGTTTTGCAGATGAGTGAGGAAAGTCCGAACACTCCCCCGCCCGAATTTTACTCAGTAAAAATTAGGCGGGGAGCAGAGTAGCAGGTAACGCCTGTCGTCCGCCTAAATTTTGCTTTGCAAAATTTAAGCGGGTAGAGGTGCGAACAGAGACGCTTCAATTCGAAAGAAAAGAAGCACCCTTTATCGGGTGAGTCTTCGGGGAAACCCGGGGAATGAAACGGCTAAATCCTTACTTGGGTGAAAGGCCAAATAACGCGCCGAGCGATAGTGAGGCGTATAGGTAGGCCGCTTGAGGCCAATTGTGAAATTGGTCCCAGATAAATGATCGCGCTCTTAGGGTAACAGAATTCGGCTTATTTACCTACTTAAGCCCTCATTAATCGCTTGATTGACCAATTTATCCGCCAGTTTATTTTTTTCCCTGGGGATATGGCGAAAACTGACTTTTTTAAAATACTGGGAGAGATTCCAAATTTTAATAAACAAAGACCCTAACTCCGGGTTTTTTATTTTATACCGCTGACTCAATTGTTCAACGACTAATTGACTGTCCGAATAACAGTCAATTTCTTTTGCCTTCAGGCCTTTTGCCTTTTGTAAACCCAAAACCAACGCTTCATACTCTGCTTGATTATTGGTTGCCTTTTCCAAAAACTTCGTATATTCTCCGATTATCTTGTTTTGTGAATCATAAATGACTACTCCGCAACCAGCCGGGCCGGGATTGCCTCTTGCTCCTCCGTCGGCGTATAGTGTAAGTTTCATTTTATTTCTGTTGTTAGGTTGATTTTTTAATGTCTATTATCTTGAGTTGCAATTCTTGCTGGCCGTTCCATTGATTAATCCTTAGTTGAAAAACAACGTCAATGTAATCCCCTTTTTTCAGGTCTTCCACTCCGTCATTGGCGTTAAAATAAATCATCTTGCGGCCGTTGCCGGCTATAATGCGGCAATGCCGGCCGTTCTGGCCAACGGTTTGCAAGTCATCAAGATGAACGTTTTTGACTAAAAAATTTGGTTGCCAATTGTCCTTGCCGAACGGTT
>CAZCKV010000016.1:0-10478 GCA_964499385.1 uncultured Gammaproteobacteria bacterium
AAAAACCAATTATTGGTTGTTCTGGACAGCGCGGATTTGAAAGCGCAGTTAGTCCAATCGCAAGCCAGCTTGGAAAGCGTTCAAGCGAGTTTAAAACAATATCAAGCGGCTTTGGAAACCGAACAGGCAAATTTAGATGAATTGAAAAAAGGAGCCAAGCCGGAAGACATCCAGTTGTCCGAAACAAAAGAGGCCAATGCCAGAAAGGCGTTGACTGACGCGGAAGCGAATTTAGAAAACGTCAAAAACAAAGCTGACGTTGATTTGACAAACCTTTATGACGACGTCGGAGACATTCTTAACGACGCCTATTTTTACGCCGATGACGCAGTTAATAACCAAATAGACGACCTTTTTTCAAATGACAATTCAGATTCTCCCCAGTTAACAATATCCACTTCCGATTCCCAGGCAAAAATAGACATTGAACCGGGGCGGGTAACGGTCAGAAACGCTTTAGCTTCGTTTAAATCGGAAATTAACGGGCTGACTTCAAGCAATTCGGATCAGGCCTTGCTTCATGGCGAAAATTATCTGAATACCATCAGATATTTTTTGAATCGTTTAAATGACGTCATAAACAGCGCAACAAATCTGTCCCAAACCACTTTAAGCACTTATAAAAGCAGTATTAACACGGCGCGCACGAACATTAATTCATCCATTTCAGACATTAACGCCCAAAGACAGTCAATTGTTTCGCAAAAAATCATTAATGAAAACAATATCGCCGCGGCCCAGGCCCAGGTTAATACGGCAAAGAATAATTTGAATTTGGCCGAAGACGAATTGGCTTTGAAAAAATCCGGAGCCACGGAAGAACAAATAAAAGCCCAGGAATCAAAAGTCAAACAGGCCGAATTAAACATCGTGTCCCAGCAAGCCAAGATTAAACAAGCCAAAGCGGAAATAGAAAATATCCAGGCCCAGCTGGACAAGACGGTTTTAAAGTCGCCCATAAGCGGAGTGGTTGTCAAACAGGAGGCAAAAGTCGGCGAAATCGTTTCGCCGAATACTCCGGTGGTTTCCATTATTTCCCAAGCCGATTTTGAAATCAAAACCAATATCCCCGAAGCGGATATTGCCAAAGTTAAGTTAAACAATTCAGCCGATGCCACTTTGGACGCTTACGGCAATGACGTCGTTTTTAAAGTTCAAATCGTCAAAATCAGCCCGGCGGAAACAATGATTGAAGGCGTAGCCACTTATGAGGTGACTTTGAATTTTGCGCAAAAGGACGAAAGGATTAAATCCGGAATGACCGCGGACATAGACATTCTGACCGAACAAAAGAAAGACGTTTTAATTATTTCCAGCAGAGCGGTTATTAACAAGGACGGCGATAAGTTCGTCAATGTTTTGGTTAAGGATAAAGACGGCAAAGACATGGTTTCGGAAGTAAAAGTGGAGACGGGTTTGAAAGGTTCTGACGGGCAGATAGAAATCATCAAAGGTTTAGACATAGGAGAAAAGGTGATTCTCCCTTAAAAGATTTATGTCTTTAATTAGAGTAGAAAAGGCGGAAAAAATTTACGGAGAAGGAGAAGTGAAAACTCCCGCTTTAAGGGGAGATTCTTTTGTTGTTGAAAAAGGGGAATTTGTGGCGATTATGGGTCCTTCCGGTTCCGGGAAGTCAACCTTGCTTCATATTCTGGGTTTTTTGGACAGGCCCACCAAAGGGAAATATTATTTTAACGACAAGTCCATGGATGAATACACGGATGACGAATTAGCTCTTATCAGAAACGAAAAAATGGGCTTCGTTTTTCAGACCTTTGATTTGCTTCCCCGGACCAATGTTTTAGACAACGTGAAATTGCCGCTTTATTATTCCAAAATGAAAGAATCTTTTTGGAATGAGAAAGCCAAAGAAGCGATTGAGATGGTCGGGCTTTCCCATCGTTTAAAACACGACCGTTCCCAGCTTTCCGGAGGAGAAAAGCAAAGAGTGGCCATTGCTCGGGCCTTGGTAAACAATCCGGACGTTATTTTTGCCGACGAACCAACCGGAAACCTTGATTCAAAATCGGGACAGACAGTGATGGACATTATTCAAAGACTCAATGACAAAGGCCATACCATTATTATGGTTACTCATGAAAAATACACCTCGGAAATGGCCAAAAGGATTATTAAACTAAGAGACGGGTTGATTGAGAGCGATGAAAAAATTACCAGCCGGCGGTTTGCCAAAGACGGATTATTTAAGTAGATTATGAAGATAAAATACGCTTTTAAAAATGTTTTTATCGGTTTGAAAACGAATAAATCCCGTTCTTTTTTGACTATTTTGGGAATCGTCATCGGCATCACCTCCATTATTTTAATTATGTCCATCGGCCAGTCAGCTAAAGATTTGATTTTAAACGAAGTCAAATCCCTGGGAGGAAATTTTGTCCAAATCAATCCCGGCAAAGAGGTTAAAGGACCCCAGGACATGGCTGATATTTTATTCAACGACTCCCTTAAAGAAAGAGACCTCAGGGCTTTAAAAAACAAAAATAACGTCCCTGATTTGGAAGACGTCACTCCTTCGTTAATGGTTCCGGGCAGCGTTTCATATCGCGGAGAAACATACAAACCGACTATTTTGGGATGGACCGCTGATTGGATGGCCAGACTTTATGACATTTATCCGGAAGAAGGGGAATATTTTACCGAAGACGACATTAAATCCCTTGCCGCCGTGGCCGTAATCGGAGGAAAGGTAAAAGAAGAACTTTTCGGTTCTTCGGACGCCTTGGGAGAAAAAATTAAAATAAAGAATAAATATTTTCGCGTTGTCGCGGTTCTTCCTTCCAAAGGACAGATTTCTTCGTTTATGGACATAGACAAGTTTATTATCATTCCCTACACCACCGCCCAGAAATATCTCCTCGGCATTGATTATTATCCGGAGATTCATATTATGGCGAAAAGCGAAGAAGCCGTGCCGAGAATGGTGGAAGACATCAAACTGACTCTAAGGGACTTGCACGACATTGACAATCCCGAAGACGATGATTTTCACATTACCACTTCTGAAGAAATGATCAGCACAATCAGTCTGATTACCGGCATTTTAACCATTTTGTTGACGGCAGTGGCGGCCATTTCTCTGATTGTGGGCGGAGTAGGAATAATGAACATTATGCTGGTTTCGGTCACGGAAAAAACCAGAGAAATCGGGTTGAGAAAGGCCTTGGGAGCGAGAAAAAAAGACGTTTTAATCCATTTTTTAATTGAATCCGTCGTTTTGACGGCAATCGGGGGAATAATTGGCATTGTTTTAGGAATAGGTTTTTCCTATTTAGCTTCTTTAATCTTAGCTCAACAACTTAGCCAGAATTGGCAGTTTGTCGTTTCCATTCCGGCCATTGTTCTCGGTCTGGGAGTGGCCGCCTTTATCGGATTGGTCTTCGGTCTTTATCCGGCACGCAAGGCGTCTTTGAGAGACCCGATTGAGGCGTTGCGGTATGAGTAGTTTTTTGTGGAGGTTTAACCTCTAATTTCGGAAAAATAAATAATTTTATTTATGTCAGAAATAGTTTTAACAGATCAAAATTTTTCAGAAGAAGTTTTAAAAAACGGAAAGCCGGTTTTGGTGGATTTTTGGGCCGAGTGGTGCATGCCCTGCCGGATGATAGCGCCGATTATTCAAGAAATCGCCGAGAAATACGGCGAAAGAATTAAAGTCGGCAAACTTAAGATTGATGAAAATCCTTTAATCGCAAATACTTTCATGGTAGATGTCATTCCCACTTTAATTTTATTTAAAGATGGAAAAATAATCAGAAGACTTAAAGGAGTTCAGCCCAAAGAAGTTATTATAGAAGCCATTGACTCCAATGTTAAAAACGAAAGCTAAAAGAGTATGAATCAAAGAGAATTTGAAAAGTTGTTTAAAGAATATCGCGATTACGCGAAAAAAAACGGTTTTCGCCTGAACCCGGAACAAAAAACAGTAAATTATCTGATTAAAGCATTGAAAGAACGAGAAAAAAAATTCGGTAAAAGATATTGCCCTTGCCGCCGGATTAAGGGAATTGAAAAGGAAGACAAGAAAATCATTTGTCCTTGCGTTTATCATAAGAAAGAAATTAAAGAAGATGGACATTGTCATTGTTTTTTGTTTGTAAAATAATTTCAAAAAAGAGGCATAAAATTACCTCTTTTCTGGTCGGGGTACAGAGATTCGAACTCTGGCTAAATCCTCCCAAAGGACTCGTGCTACCATTACACTATACCCCGATGATATATTATTTTACTATTTTTTTTGAAAAAATCAAGAAAAAAGAAAACCGCCTTTGAATCAAGCGGTTTTTTTTAATTTCCTTCCTTTAATTGGTCGGGGCGGAGAGACTTGAACTCCCATTCTCCTGCTCCCGAAGCAGGCGTGTTAGTCAATTCCACCACGTCCCGTAATTGTCATATTAAATCATATTTTTCCCGTTTTGTCAATCCTCTTAAATTTCTTCCATTTTTACTTCTTTTAGCAAATCTTTGACAAAATTTTCCACTGACAAATTTTTTTCCAGTGCTTTTATCTGTTCCAAATAGGCCTTTGTAGTAGGATGTTTTGGTAAAAAGGACTGACAATAAAAAGTTTCCGGCAGCACGGATAATTCATAAGTCCCTATTTCTCTCGCCTTGCTGATAATTTCCTTTTTGTCCTGCCCGATCAGGGGCCTGAGAACGGGCAAGGGCGTGACTTCTTCTATCACTTTTATATTCTCTATGGTTTGCGATGCAACCTGTCCCAAATTCTCGCCGGTGACTATGGCCGAACATTTTTCCTTTTCCGCCAGGAGTTCCGCTATCCTGAACATCATCCGGCGGCAAAGCAGGCAAACAGACTTGATTCGGGAGTCTTTAAATATATATTGATGGAATTTTAAAAAAGAAATTAAATACAGTTTGCTTTTAAACTGATATTTGTTTAAAACCCGGACCAATCTTTTTATTTTTTCCAACGATTTTTCATCTCCGGTGTAAAAATGACAGAATATTAAGTTTAATCCCCGGCGCAGACCGTAAAAAGCGGCCACTGAAGAATCTATTCCTCCGGAAAGCAGACAGAGAGCCTTGCCGCTTGACCCGACAGGCAGACCGCCGGGACCGGGATTTTTTTCCAAATAGACAAAAGCCAAATCCTCCACTATTTCAATGAAAAAAGTTACGTCCGGATTTTCCAAATCAACCTTTTTATTCAATTTCTTAACGATAAATCCGCCGACTTTTTTGTTTATCTCTGGCGAAGTCAGATAAAAATCTTTTTTTGACCTTTGAGTGAAGACTTTGAAGCTTTCAAACTTTTTTTGCTTTAATATCTTAAATGCTTGCTCTTGAATAACGTCAATGTCCTGTTTTGTTTCCTGCGCAAGAGAAAAATGAGCCAGCCCGAAAACGTTTTTTAAACTTCCTTTTATCTTTTCCTGATTTTCTTCCCCTTTGGCCGTGAGCTTGACAATGAGGCGGCCGGAAATCCTTTTAACAAATTGAAAAAAAGAAAAATCCAAAGAATGTTTGATGTTTTCAATCAATTTTTCTTCAAAAAACCGGCGATTGTTTCCTTTTAAGCCGATTTCATCGTAGTGGCAAATGATATAATTCATAGAGGTTCATTTTAATCCTGATAGTAGAAGCTTTACTTTATTGCAGGGCAAGTATCTTAATATTATAAGAACCCTTCGTTATGTTCAGGAACCTTGAAATTAAATTTTTATTGTATAGAGATTAAGGTAATTTAATTATAACAAAAAATGAACAAAAAAAAGTCGGAAATTCGACTTTTTTTGTAAAATAAAGCAATTTAATATACTTTAGTTAATTCAATTCCGGTGTAATAATATTTCAGGATTTGCGAATAATTCGCGCCTTGGCCAGCCGCGCCCATTCCTCCGATTTGAGACAAGCCAACGCCATGGCCTTTTAATTCTTTTCCCTGGCAGGGCGGGTCAACTTTGGCAATTAAATAATCAACCGGCTCTTTAGTCATATTAACCAAAGAAGAAGCCCGGGTTTGTCCGTCTGACTGGGCGAAATAATAAGCGAGAATCGGATCGTTTTGGTAAGTGGCTATTATCCCTTTAGTCTGTTCGGCGGCCGAGACAGTTTTGGGCGCCCTTAATTCTCTTTGGTAACCGCGATAAACTTGGTCGGCCTGGGTGGCCTGGACAGTAAAAAGAGGTTCATTATCAGGAGTATTGGTATATTTTGGAGTAAGAAGACGGAAAAGAGCATAAGTGCGGGCGGCGATAATCTGGGCTTTCAAGAATTCCGGATTAGAAAGGTCGCTGACCTCGGCGATGCTTTTTACGTAATTTTCAAAAGGCAGCTGGTTTATCAGCCACAGCCGGCCGGTGGAAGGGTTGTATTGAATTTCCAATTTTCCGCGAAACTCGTTGTCATTGACGTTTTCTCCCCAAAATGGGCCGTTTTCCCAGGAATTGATTTTAAAGATTGCCGAGTCGCTGCCGGAAATTTTAAAATAGGAATCAGACATTAACAGCCTTTTTCCCTGGCTGTCGTTCAAAAAATAGCGATTTAACTGGTAATCGTAGTCAATTTCAATTATTTCCCCAGCGGTGTTTCTTGCCAAAAGATTGTCGTTTTTGTCAAAAACGTTATAGAGCTGGTTATTCAAAGTGGAAATCTTGAAAGGCAAGTTGTCTTTTTTCTCAGCTTCCTCAATATAAAATAAACCGACTTTGATTTCCGGACCCGAAGGCGCGTTTGTCCATCGGGGTTTATCAATAATATTCGCTTCCGCCGGGATGCTTTGCCACCAGATTGTTTCTCCTGTCGGCGCGGGCGTCGGTGCTGCCGGCGTCGGAGCGGGAGTGGGTTCGGGAACGGATGGTTTTTCCGTTGCGGCGCCGGTGATTTTTACAGCGATTTCAATTTCCCCGCCGGGAATAAGGGAAGAGCCGGCGTAAAGTTGAAATTTTTCCCAATAAAGACCGTTTTGGCGGGGACCTGACAAAGTGAACCTGAACAGAGCTTCGCCGTCAGGATAAACAGTGGAAACGGGGTTGACCCGGTTGGGAATATAGTCGGCATACCAGGAAGAATGGGTTAGTTTGCTTTTCATTCCCGAAACGGTTCTTAATATTACGGCTTCAGTCCCGGAGCCTGGCCAGGCGTTTTGCCCCGTGTTTTTGAATTTTACCCAAAATTCAAAACTCTGGGTCGGGTTTAATTCAGGAATGCCCGCATAACTTTGTTCCGTCTTTTGGGCTTGATAATCTGTGGCGGCGAAAACCGGCTGGACAACAACAAAAAGACCCAGCCAAAGCGAATTAAAAACAAGAAACTTTAAAAAGGTTTTCATATTTTTAGTTTAACTTAGAAAAAAACAAAGTCAAGTTTTTATGGAGCGGCGTTTGACAAAAACTCGTTTTTATGTCATCCTTTAAACGGAGGCAAAAGAGATGCACCTTAAAACGAAATAATTATTTTCGGAAACTAAAAGAAGGGAGGAAAATAAAATGATTAGAATTTGGAGCAAAGACGAATTAGCAAACCTGTTTGGTTTGCAGATTGCGACCCTTAGATATCGCGGAAATCTAAAAGAAGAGATAAAAGGGTTTGAGGAAAATCGTGTTTTATCGGCGCTGGAAAAACAAAAAGACCAGGTGATAGAAAAAGCAAGCGAGATGGCTTTTGAGAATAGACACATTCCATTTATGCCGGCCTTTTCCTGCGCTGATATTGGTATTTACATTCAGATGTCAATGATTAGATATGGAAACGAAACAGGTTACACCGACCTTGAACGAATTACTGATATGTTTAAGGCAATTCCTGTCAAACCTTACTATTTTTTTGACGTTGAAGACGGGGAAGCTACCCAAAACAGGAGCTGTCAAGACGCTGAAGAATTTATCAAGAAACAGGGACGGAGAGGTCTTACCGGTTTTGAGATTATTGCTCTTGGAATTCATGCCGATGTTTTATTTCGGCATTATGTTTACGCCATTGGTTCTCGCTGTGGTTCTTCTCCTTTTGAGATGCCGGCTTTATGGCTCTTTGACGGCAGACCTAAACTTAGTGGGTTATACATAGATTACCCGCTTAAAAAGTGGGGGACTCCGTCATGCGAGAATGAGTATCCTGAAGAGAAAAAAATCGAAGAATTAGCAGACAAAAGAGAAGAAAGGGTACGATACACGCATGGTGTTTCTAAGTATTTAGGTTTTAGCGTTTTAGACCCATTAATGACAAAGGGCAGATTTAAAAAATATGCCCTTTTTCTTTTAAATGTGGTAAACCGGATTTACCACAATATTTATCTTGATAATTGTAATTTTTCCTGATATTATTGACTTATGAATTTATTTAAAAAGATAGCCCATAATTTTATCATTCAGGTTGCCAGCCGCGTCTTGGCCTTGGTTTTGGGCCTTTTCGCCATTGCTTTGTTGATGCGCTATTTGGGGCCGAGAAACTACGGTTATTATTCCACCGCCATCGCTTTTTTGCAGGTTTTCGGCATCATTGCCGATTTTGGCCTTTATTTGATTACTTTGCGTTATTTGGGGGAAGCCGACGTTTTAGAAGAACCGGAGAAAAAAACGAGAATAGAACAGGTGATGAATAATATTTTCACTTTGAGATTTTTTTCCGCTTTGGTTTTTTACGGCGGAGCATTTTTTCTTTGCTTGCTTTTCCCCTATCCCGGAATTGTCAAAATGGCGGTAGGGGTTTTGTCGGGTTCGCTTTTCTTTTGCACTTTAATCCAGACCTTGTCGGCTTTTTATCAAAAGACGTTGCAGGCGGAAAAAATCTTTTTAGGAGAAGTTCTGGGAAAAGTCATTACTTTGGCTCTGATGGTTGTCTTTGTCTGGCAGGATCTGGGTTTTTATCTGGTTTTGAGCGTTTTCGTTTTCGGCAATTTTTTTAATTTTTTGGTGCTGTTTTTGGCGGCTCAGAAACGGATTTTTTTGAAATTCAAATTTGATTTTGTTTTTTGGAAAGAGATATTTAAAAAGGCCTGGCCAATCGGTCTGGCAATCGTTTTAAACGTCCTTTATTTCAAAGCAGACACTTTGATTCTGTCCTTTTACCATTCTCCTGAAGACGTCGGAATTTACGGCAGTTGTTACAGGATTTTAGAAGTTTTAATCACCATTCCTCCGCTTTTTCTCGGCTTAATTTTGCCCAGGCTGATTACTGCCTGGAAAAACAAGGAAAATGACAGACTAAAGAATCTGATTCAAAAGAGTTTTGATTTTTTAATAATGATTTCTTTGCCCATGGTTTTCGGGACGATTGTTTTGGGAAGGAAAATAATGGTTTTAATCGGCGGCGCGGAATTCGGTTTGGCCGGAGACGTTTTAAAAGTGGTTATTGTCGCCGCCGGGGTTTTGTTCGTCGCCGAACTTTTTAAGCATTTGGTCGTGGGCTTGGGAAAACAAAAAAAGATACTTCCTTTTTATTTAATAACCGCCGTTTTAGCTCTAGCCGGATATTTTATTTTTATTCCTCGTTATTCTTACTGGGGCGCAGCCTGGGTTACGGTTTTCAGCGAATGCCTGATGTTTGTTTTCGTTTTTTGTCTGTTTTGGCGAACCGCCAAAATTTTGCCCAATTTGAAATTTTTCGCAAAAAGTTTGGGAGCCAGCTTGATAATGTTTTTTGTTCTCTCATTCCTGGCAAACAGTAATTTATTTTTATTGATTTTTATCGGCATAATCGTTTATTTCGTTTTTCTTTATCTTTTTAAAGGAATTGATAAAGGGTTAATCAAGGAAATTGTTTAAATAAGATGATTGTATTTATCTTATTACTGATTTTTTGCGTTTTGGCCTGGTTTAAACCCAAATATGCTTTGGGAGTAATTTTGGCTTTATTGCCGACTTATCAAATTCAATTTCAAATTCTGAACATTCCTTTTACTTTTTTGGAAGCGATGATTTTGCTTTTGTTCGTCATCTATTTTGGAAAGAACATAAAAAAAATCAAAGAAATCAAAGAACAATTTGAAGGTTGGCAATGGCCGATTATGGCCTGGTTGATTATCGCTACTGTTTCTATATTTATTTCCCCGGATTTAAGAGCCGCGGCCGGAGTCTGGAAAGCGTATTTTATAGAACCTATATTGTTTTTAATTCTTCTTTTAATCCTGATAAAAGACAAAAAAGACTTAAAAATCATTTACGCGGCAATATTCTTTTTAATCTATTACTTGGGTTTTTATACCCTTTATCAGAAATTGACCGGCGGAGGAGTCGTAAGTCTGGAAAGTTTGGGAGGAGAGAAGATTATAAGGGCGACGGGCTTGTTTTCTCACCCGAATTTTTTAGGGCTTTTTCTCGGCCCGCTGATTGTTTTGGCTTTTGGCAAGATCGTGAATTTTGAACCAAAAAAGTTCTTGACGCCGTTGAACAGCTTCATTCTTTTGCTTTTGGGCGTCGGCGCCTTGTTTTTCTCCCGCTCAGAAGGCGCGATTATCGGCGTGGCCGCCGGATTGATTTTTTATCTTTTGTTTTTTAAAA
>CAZCKV010000017.1:0-10408 GCA_964499385.1 uncultured Gammaproteobacteria bacterium
GAAGGCGGCTTTATAAATTGAATTATAAGCAAAGCTTGAAATTCCGTCAGGCTTCATAAATGAAAAAATAAATTTTTTCATTTGACTCACCCTTAGGAATTATGAACCAGATTTAGTGTAGCAAAAAGTTTAAAAAATAAAAGAGGTTAACCTCCACACCAATAATTTGGTGTGGAGGTAAACCCTTTGTCATATTAATCAAAGTGAATATCTATGCCCTTTACAAACTGTGCCGATTTGGTCTATAATAAATTTAAGATTAGTTTAATCCTAAAGTAAACATATGAATCTAATGAATCTAAAAAAAACAGACCCCCAAATTGCCAGGTCTTTGGAAAAAGAAATAAACCGCCAGAGACAGGGACTGGAATTAATAGCTTCGGAAAATTTTGTTTCCGAAGCGGTTTTAAAGGCCCTGGGTTCACCTTTGACCAATAAGTATTCCGAAGGTTGGCCGGGAAAAAGATATTACGGGGGCAATCAGTTTATTGACGAAATAGAAACATTGGCCATTGAAAGGGCTAAAAAACTGTTCAAAGCCCAGCACGTCAGCGTCCAACCATATTCCGGCTCTCCGGCTAACTTAGAGGTTTATTTCTCTTTTCTCCAGCCCGGAGACACGGTTATGGGCATGAACCTGGCCCACGGCGGTCATTTGACCCATGGCCATAAGGTTAACCTTTCAGGCAAAATCTTTAATTTTATCCAATACGGCGTTGATGCCAAAACTCATCTTATTAATTATGACGAAGTTGAAAAATTGGCTAAAAAACACAGACCGAAAATAATTGTTTCCGGAGCGACGGCCTATCCCCGGATTATTAAATTTAAAAAATTTGCCGACATCGCCAAAAAAGTCGGCGCCATAAGCATGGCGGACATCGCCCACATCGCCGGTCTGATTATCGCCGGCGTTCACCCTAATCCTTTCCCTTATACCGACGTTGTCACCACAACCACCCACAAAACCCTGCGCGGACCCAGAGGCGCCATGATAATGTGTAAAAAACGATACGCTGAAGCAATTGATAAGACGATTTTCCCGGGCATGCAGGGAGGTCCTCACAATCACACCACCGCCGCAATCGCCGTGGCTTTAAAAGAAGCTTCCCAGCCAAGTTTCAGACAATACGGCAAACAAATTATTAAAAACGCCGGAGCTCTGGCTCAGTCTTTAAAAAACAACGGCTTAAATCTGGTCTCCGGAGGAACTGATAATCACCTGATTTTAATTGACTTAACAAAAACGGAGGTTACGGGCAAACAGGCGGAAAAAATTCTGGAAGAAGTGGGAATTTACGTGAATAAAAATATGATACCCTATGATCCGCGCACTCCTTTTAATCCTTCGGGAATCAGATTGGGTACTCCAGCTTTGACCACCCGGGGTTTTAAAGAAAAAGAAATGAAGATTATCGGCCAATTAATTGCCCGGGTAATTCATAATATGGAAAACGGGCCTATTCTCAAAAAAGTGGCCAAAGTGGTAAAAGAATTGACCTCAATGCATCCGCTTTACCCGAATTTTAAAATTTAAAATGTTAAACAGCAAGGAAATAGTCGGAAAGATTAGAAAACAACTGAAAAGTAACATTGAAAAACGCCGGCTAAAACCCGGTTTGGCCGTTATCTTGGCTGGAAAAAATCCCGGTTGTCTGGTTTATGTCAAATTAAAACAAATAGCGGCCGAACAATTGGGAATAAGATTTGAAAAATTTTTTTTTCCGTCAACGGCGAGTCCCCGGAAAATTATCGGTTTGATAAAAAAAATAAATAAGAATAAAAATATTCACGGTCTGATTGTCCAGATCCCTCTGCCTAAAAAAATCAATCCCGACCTTTTAGTCAGGAATATCTCGCCGGAAAAAGACGTTGACGGATTCGGGCCAAAAACAAAATTCATTTCTCCGGTTCATCAGGCTGTTTTAAAATTAATGGAACAAAGCAAAAAACCGTTTAAAAACAAAAAAGCCGTTATTCTGGGAAACAGCGCAATCTTTACCCAATCTTTAAAAAATATCCTTGTCAAAAAGGGAATAAAAACGGAAATCCTTTACCCCTGGAAAAACAAATTAAACGCCAATAAGACAAAAAAAGCCGACTTCCTGATTGCCGCCCTGAATAAACCAAATTTTGTAAAACCCTCAATGGTTAAGAGAACTGCCGTCGTTATTGACGTCGGTTATAACCGGATTAAAGGAAAGCCCGTCGGCGACGTTGATCCGAAAGTCCGTTCAAAAACGCCCTGGCTTTCCCCCGTTCCCGGTGGCATCGGCCCTCTGACCGTGGTCTATCTATTAAAAAACGTTTATTTAGCGGCTAAAAAACAAAATATATGCTAAAATTATTAAACATCGTTCAAATTGTCATCTCTGTCCTTTTAGTTGTCTGCATTCTTCTCCAGCAGCGCGGTAGCGGCTTGTCGTCCGCCTTTGGCGGCAGCGGAGAGGGTTATCACACAAAAAGGGGCCTGGAAAAAATCATTTTCACCTTTACCATCGTCTTTGCGGTCGCTTTCTTTGTTTTGGGGATTTTTCGTTTAATTACGGCCCAATAATTCAATTTCATGACAATCCAATTATTCAAAAAATGGTTTGGTTTTTTAAAACGGCCTAAAGAGAAAAAACAAAAAAACTTCCCCAGCTTAAAGCAGTTAAAGTATCTTAATCAGGTCCTCTCCGCAAAAGAAAGAAACGCCATCAGACTGCTTTTTTTAGTGGTTCTTGTTTGTCTGTTTTTCCTGTTCGGCCGTCTTTATTTTTCAAATTCGGAAACTGTTCCCAAAATCGGAGGAAAATACACTGAAGGTTTGGTGGGTCAGCCGAAATTCATCAATCCCGTTCTGGCAGTTGACGATATTGACCTTACCCTAACTAATCTGGTTTTTTCCGGTTTGTTGAAATATGACCAGAATTTGGAACTCCAGCCTGACCTAGCTCAGGATTTTTCTTTAAAGCCGGAACAAAAAGAATATACTTTCTGTCTGAAAAAAAATATTCTCTGGCACAATAAGGAAAAGTTAACCATTGACGACGTCCTTTTTACTTTCTCCCTGGTTAAGAATCCGACTTTCAAAAATCCTCTTTTGGAAAGGTTAAGGAATGTCCAGATCAGACAGGTTGATGAAAATTGCCTTGAATTCAAGCTGGATAAACCGTCGGCTAATTTCTGGCCCGTCCTGACCTTAGGCATCCTGCCCAAGCATATATGGGGCCCTATCAGCCCGGAAAAATTTTCTCAATCGGAATTCAATTTAAAACCCGTCGGTAGCGGACCCTATAAGTTCGTTTCTTTGGCTAAAGATAAGGAGAATAGAATCAAACTCTACAATCTTGAAAGTAATTCCAAGTTTCATAACCGGACTCCCTTTATCAAGGAATTAAATTTCAATTTCTATCCTGATTTTGAACAGGCTCTCCAGGGTTTAAAAACTAAAGAAATAGACGGCTTAAATTATTCGCCCAAACAATTAAAACAGGATTTGTCGGAAATCGCCGACCTGAAATATTATCAATTCAACCTCTCTTATTACACCGCTGTCTTTTTTAACCTTAGGAATCCCCAGGACGGGAACGAAAATAATTTTTTACAGGAAAAATCAGTAAGGAAAGCATTGGCACATCTGACCCCGAAACAAGAAATTTTTGACCAAGTCTTCAATCAGCAGGGCATTATCATCCACGGACCGATACTTCCCCACTCTGTTTTTTACAACCCGGAAATGAGAGAATACGCTTATCAACCTCAAGCGGCGGAAGACGTTTTGGTTTTGGCCAACTGGAAGAAAAACGACTCGGGTTTTTATGAAAAAAACGGGAAAATCCTGGAAATCGCCCTGACCACCGTTGACCAGCCGGATTTCAAGAAAATTGCCCAACTGATTCAAAGCTCCTGGCAGAATATCGGCATAAAGATTAAATTAATCATTATCCCGCCCGAACAAATCAAAGAAGTCATAAAAAACAGGAATTTCCAGGCTTTCCTTTACGGAATTTTGGAAAACTACAACTTTGACCAATTTCCTCTCTGGCATTCTTCACAAATTGATCCTCCGGGGCTGAATCTTACCGCTTTTAACTACCGCCGCAGCGATGAACTTCTGGAAAAGGCCTCCCTGACCCAAAATCAGGAAGAAAAAAAGAAATATTACAATGAATTCCAACAGATAATTACTGACAATTTGCCGGCAATTTTCCTTTATAACCCGGTTTACGGTTATCTGGTTCATCAAAAGGTAAAAGGCATAGAGGTCAATTACATTACTCACCCATCCGACCGCTTTAACAACATTGAAAACTGGTACATTGAAACAAAAAGAAAGTTAAAATAGGCCGAGGTGGCGAAATTCGGTAGACGCGGCAGCTTCAGGAGCTGTTGGGCGCAAGCCTGTGCGGGTTCGACTCCCGCCCTCGGCACCATTTTGACGAGCGAAACGGCCGGTTTTGACAAAACCGGCTTTTATTGTGCTTAAATATCGTATCCTGATTGTGTTTCCGTAACCGAATGGTTGCGGAAATTCTTTTTATAGAATATAATAAAAATATGAACCCCGTTAGAAAACTGCTGCTTTTAGGCGAAGCCATTGTCGGGAGCCAATTTATGGAACGATTTTTTGTAAAACGGGCAAATTTAGGTTAAACATATTTTTATGTTTTTAAATAATTTAATCAGACTATTTTCCGGAAAAAGACTTAGACAAATTAAGTCTTTCAAGATTGATCTGCAAAAAGCCCAAGAAAAAGTTTTTTGGCAGTTGGTTGAAAAAGGAAAAAATACCGAGTGGGGTAGGAAATATGATTATCTCAATATTAAAAATATTGATGATTTTAAACGAAATGTCCCGATTTCCTCTTATGAAGATCTCGAGCCTTATATAAAGAGGATGATGAGAGGAGAGAAGAACATTCTTTGTCCCGGACTAGTGAAATGGTTTGCCAAATCTTCCGGTACCACAAGTTCCAGAAGTAAATTCATTCCGGTAACAAAAGAAAGTTTGAATAAAATTCATTTTCAAGGTGGTCGCGATACTTTATATATTTACCTGAAAAATTTTCCCAAGACCAAGGTTTTAAGAGGGCAGTATATCATAGTGGCCGGCAGCTTGGATCGAGCCGAAGATAATCGGAGGATAAAAGTCGGTGATATTTCGGCGGTCATGATCAAAAATATGCCTTTTTGGGTAAAGCTTTTTATCGGTCCGGGAATTAAAACAACCTTGCTTAAGAATTGGGAAGAGAAATTAAAGAAAATTGTCTACAAAGCCCATCGGAAGAACATTACGATGATTGTCGGTGTGCCGTCGTGGATCGCTCTCTTGATCAAGAAATTTTTAGAAATAAAGAATAAGAAAAGTATTCTCGATATTTGGCCGAATTTCGAGCTTTTGGTTCATGGCGGAGTATCGCTTGAGCCTTATAAAAAAATACTAAATGAGTTGCTCCCAAGAGATAGAATAAATTACCTTGAAGTTTACAACGCCTCCGAGGGATTTTTCGCCATTCAAGATGATCCAAGAAATAATGACTTGCTTTTGATGCTTGATTATGGAATTTTTTACGAATTTTTGCTTATTGAGGAATTAAAAGCCGAGAATCCCAAAACTCTTCTCATAAATGAGGTCGAGCTTGATAAAAATTATGCGATAATCATTTCGACCAACGGCGGTCTATCTAGATATATGATCGGTGATACAATCAAGTTCACCTCGCTTTATCCTCACAAGATCAGGATTACCGGGCGAACAAAATTTTTCATTAACGTTTTTGGGGAAGAGGTGATCGTTGAAAATGCTGAGAAGGCCGTATCTTTGGCTTGTGGACAAACCAGCGCCAGAGTGGCTGAATTTACTGTCGGTCCGAAAATTTTTGAAGAACATAACCAGGGAGCTCACGAATGGGTCATAGAATTTGAGCGTGAACCGGAAAATTTCGAGGAATTCGGCAGGCTGATCGACCAGAATTTACGGGAAATAAATTCCGATTATGATGCCAAGCGCCAAAAAGATTTGCTTCTTATACCGCCGATTTTTCATTTTGTCTCGAAGGGCACTTTTTACAACTGGCTTTCCGGCAAGGGTAAGCTTGGTGGACAAAATAAGATCCCAAGACTTTCAAATGATCGAAAATATTTGGCGGAAATTTTAAAAAGTTGATTTTTATTTAAAAGGAGGTAAACCAAGAAGCAAACCTTCGAATATCATTAAAATAAGCAACAAAAAAATTGAGTTTATTAGAAAATAATAACATATTCGAGCGCCTCGTTATTAAGGCAGTGTCGGCCTTGCCCTTACGAGCGCGAGGGGCGAGGAAAACGTAACAGCGCTGGGTTGCGCGAAGTGGTGTGGTATGAAATTCGCCACCCGACTCTTTCATGACGGCGACTTAATTGAGATTGACGCGGATAAAGAAACAGTGAGGATTATAAAAAGAAAGGCGACGCGTTAAAACCAGCTTTATCATATTCATGCTTGACAAATAGCGCTCTGATTAAAGCGCTTTTATCGTAAAAATTTTTTTATCGCTTGCTCTTTTTTATTATTCCTGCTAAAATACAGGTTGTTAAATTGCTTATCCCGTAGTTGCCGAGCAAAGCGAGGCATACTACCGGGGTTAAAATGCTTTTCTTATGAAAAAAGATATTCATCCCAAATATAATCCTAAAGCGAAAATAAAATGCGCCTGCGGGGGAGAATTTAACATTGGTTCAACACAGGAACGGATGGAAGTGGAAATTTGTTCCAATTGCCACCCTCTTTACACGGGTAAACAGAAATTCATTGACACCGCCGGCCGTTTGGAGAGATATGAAAAAATGATGGCTAAATCTGAAGCTTTAAAACAAAATCTTAAAGAAAAAAAAGAAAAAAGAAAAAAGAAAAAATAATTTTTTTCTTAAAAATGTCAAACCAACTTGACCAATTTGAAGAGCAAATTAAAAATTTAGAAGGTCAATTACAGGATCCCGCCGTTTATAATGACCCTTATAAATTAAAAGACATTTCCCAAAAATACAATCAACTTAAGGACTTAATCAGGGATTTCCGTCAGCTTGAAGATATTAATAAAAAAATATTTGATACGCAAAAACTTCTTAATCAGGAAACCAACGCTGAGATGATTGAAATGATAAAAAATGAAATAAAAAGTTTGAAAAAAGAAAAAGAGCCATTGGAGAAAAAAATCAAAGACCAAACCGAACCGTTAAGCGAAATTGAAAAAAAAGATGTCATTGTGGAAATTAGAGCCGGGACCGGAGGCGATGAAGCGGCATTGTTCTCCACTGACCTCTTCAGAATGTATTCCCGCTTTGCTGAAAAAAAGGGCTGGTCAGCTCATTTGATTTCTTCCCACCCCACCCCAATCGGAGGCTTTAAAGAAATTATTTTTGAAATTAAAGGTCCTGGCGCTTACCGGACTCTGAGAAATGAAAGCGGCGTTCACCGGGTTCAACGCATTCCTGAAACGGAAAAAAGCGGCCGCATTCACACTTCCGCCGCTTCCGTGGTAATTTTGCCCGAAGCTGATCCCGTTGACGTTGAAATAAATCCTGACGATATCAAAATAGACACTTTCCGCGCTTCAGGACATGGCGGCCAGAACGTGCAAAAAAACGAAACCGCTGTCAGAATCACCCATTTGCCTAGCGGTCTAATCGTCTCCTGCCAGGACGAAAGGAGTCAAAAACAAAACAGGGAAAAGGCCCTGATTGTCCTCCGTTCCCGTATATTGGCGATGGAAGAAGAAAAAAAAGCGAAAAACTTGAAAGAAAAGAGACAATCCCACATCGGCACGGGTGACCGTTCAGAAAAGATCAGGACTTACAATTTCCCCCAGAGCAGAATAACCGACCACCGGATAAAAAAATCCTGGTACGGCCTTGAAAAAATATTAGACGGCGATTTAGACACCGTCATTCAGGATATCCAGGACTTCGCCAGCCGTCAATAAAGGACCTGATGGTCTAAAGAAACGATTTCTACCCAGATGTTGCCGGGTAGAAATTTTATTTCCTGATCCTGAAGGTCATAAAACACAGTTTGCCCGGTCTTGTCTGATTTGCGCCAAATTCCCCGGGTTAGAGCACCGTTTTGAAAAATCAAAGCGTCACCCTGACCAAGAGTTTCAATAAAACGATGGCCGATTTTGTCTAAAATTCTTATTTCCGTCTTTTGAACCATCAGATTGGCGGTTTCGGTTTGCACGCCGTTCTCGTCAATAAAAGCCCGGCCGTTTTGAAAACGCAAATAGCGATTTGACGCTTTATCAAATTGCCAGACCACGGGCTCGCGATAATTGATTTTAACAATCAAATTGGCAGTTGTTTCGTTCAATACCGGCGTTTCATTAAACTGACGGGGGATGAAATTCGGCTTTAACTGATTGTCTATTCTCTTATCTTTAATCAATTTTTCAATTGATTCCCCGTAAATATACAAATTATGGGGCATATCCCTCAGGCCGTCCCGCCAAAAATAAACCCCGTTGTAACTGATTTCGTCAAGATTATAAAACTGGTATTCTCCCGTTTTTATTTTTTCCAGAAAATCCTGGCTGCCGCCGGAATGAATAAATAAAGACCCGTATTCTTCCGCCCATTCGGCCAAGTACGGCCGGGCCGATCTTACGGGTCCAATTTTGTCAGGCAAAAAATCTTGGTTAAAAACAGCCAGTAAACGGGTGATATCAGCTTCCACCGGCGTTTCGTAAACAACCGCAGCCATATTGATTCCGGCCAAAGGCCATGATTCGCTAAAATTATCTATCACGACGGCGACGGGCAGCTTACCTATTTCACTTTTTTCCAAAGAATAATCCTTCACATCTTTATTCTCCTCAGGCCCGATGATTTCATTCTCTTTTTGGCTTTCTTCCAAAAGTTCCACCTCAATCCCTTTCTTTCCCTGATTAAAAAACACCAAAACCCAGATTAAAATGAAAAAAATGCCTAAAATTATTAACCCTGTAATTTTAACTGACTTTAAATTCATATTTTTACACTGAAATGGTCGCCAAGAAAATTTAACGGGGTTTATCTTTTTTCCGATTCGGTTGAATCTTTTTTGTCCGTGCCTTCTTCAGCGGGTTTCTCTTCTTCAACGGCTGGCTGTTCTTCAGCGGGTTTCTCTTCCTCTTCGGCCTGCGGTCTGGAAACGCTTGCCACCACTTCGTTCAGGTCTTGCAAAATTTCTATCTTCGGGGAAATCTTTAGGTCTTTTATTCTGATGGCGTCTTCAAATGTCGCCAAGCCGGAAACGTCAACTTCTATCTCATGGATCAAATCTTCAGGAAAACATTCAATTTCTATCTTGTCCAGATTATGGACGAGAATTCCTTTTAAATTTTTAACAGCCGGCGCTTCATTGATGAATTTTAATTCTGTTTCTACGGTAATTTTTTCTCCAGCCTTAATTTTGTAAAAATCAACGTGCTGAATTTTATTGGTCAAAGGATGATATTGAATGTCGTAAATCAGGACTTTGAGAGGAGTTTTTCCGTCTATTCCGAGGTTGATTAAACTACTTTCTCCCGTTTCTTTAAAAACCTTTTCAAATTCCGTGTAAGGAACCTGCAAAGATATAGATTTGAAATCATGACCATAAACGACGGCCGGAATAATATCTTTCTCTCTTAGTCCATTACATTTTTTAGTTTTTAATTTTCTTAATTGTGCTTTTAAAATAAATTCTGGCATAATGTAAAATGTAAATATCAAAATGTAAAATGACAAATCAAAATGCAAAAAATTATTTCTTATCTTGAATTCATTTTGAATTTTGCGTTGCCCCGACCTTGTCGAGAGTTCTCGATAAAATCGGAATAATTTTGATTTTTTTTATTTTTAACTTTTTATAATGTTATCATATCTTCATATTTTGTAAATGGCTGATAAATGATAACGCTTTCAATTAAAGCAATTGAAATCATGCTGATCAATAACGAACTTCCCCCGTAACTGATAAAAGGCAAAGGAACGCCAACCACGGGCACCAACCCTATATTCATCCCGATGTTAATGAACATCTGGAAAAAAAGGGAAATTGTAACGCCTAAAGTCAAGACCAAACCGAAATTATCATAGACCAGAAGGGCAATTCTGATTAAACGGTAAAAGAGAGTAAGGTAAAGGCCCAATAAAATCAAACAGCCGATTAATCCGAATTCCTCGGCGAGAACGGAAAAAATAAAATCTGTTTCCCCCGCCGGCAAAAATCTCAATTGCGACTGAGATCCTAAACCAAAACCGCGGCCAAGGATCTGCCCTGAACCGACGGCCACGATTGACTGGGTTATTTGATAACCCCGGCCCAAAGGATCGCTCTGGGGATTAAGATAAGTAAAGATCCTGTCTTTTTGATAATCTTTCAAGAAAAAAAGCCAGGCAAGAGAAGTTATTAAAAGGATGATAACCA
>CAZCKV010000018.1:0-9874 GCA_964499385.1 uncultured Gammaproteobacteria bacterium
AACCAAATCAAAAATTAAAGAGATAGCCAGAATTAAATTGCCGGATTTAAACACGGATAACTTGGACCAGGCCGTTAAGATTGTCGAAGGTACGGCCCGCCAAATGGGCATAGAAATCGAATAAAGTTGCAACATTGTAACACGCGAGATAATCCCAGATTTAATATCTTTAAACATAAAACAATAAATAAATGTTATAATGTACTAATGTTATAATGTTCTAATGATTTTTGTATGAGAAGCAAAAAATACCAAAACATCAAAGAAAAAATAGTTGCCAAGGCATATTCATTGGATGAAGCCATAGAATTTATCAAAACGAATTCTTCAGCCAAATTTGACCAGACCTTGGAAATTCATGTTAATTTGGGGATTGATCCGAAGAAAACCGAACAGCAAGTTAGGGGTATGGTTGTTTTGCCGGCCGGGGCCACTAAAAAAAAGAGAATAGCGGTTTTTGTCGGGACGGGTAAGGAAAAGGAAGCTCAGGATGCCGGAGCGGATATAATCGGCGGAAAAAAATTAATAGAAGAAATCAAGAATACCGGCAAATGTGATTTTGATATTGCCGTAGCTGAACCCGATATGATGAGGGAACTGTCTTTAATTGCCAGAATTTTAGGACCAAAAGGATTAATGCCTAATCCAAAAACGGATACCGTGACCACGGAGATAGCCAAAACCGTTTCCCAACTGCAAAAAGGAAAAGTTAGTTTCAAGAGCGACGCCGGCGGCAATATTCATCAGGCAGTGGCCAAAGTCTCCTGGCCGGCGGAAAAAATAAAGGAAAATATAGAAGCATTTTTAAATATTGTAAGAAAATCAAAACCGGCCGGAGTAAAAGGACTTTTTATAAAAAATGTCGTTTTAGCCTCTACAATGGGACCGGGTATTAAAGTCCAGCTCTAAAGAGTTTTGTCTTAAATTACAAGGCGTAGCCGTAGTAATTTTAGTAACAAAACCTTTACCCTGTTAAATCCCGCAAAGCGGGGATTTCGCCAAAGGCGAAATTATTTAACAGGGTACTCAAATTTATAATAAAATTTTTGCGTTATAGATAACTTAAAATTTTAATAAATTTGGCATATGAGAAAAGGTAAATTTATTGTTATTGAGGGGACTGACGGTTCCGGTAAAACAGTTCAATTCAAGCGTTTATTAAAGAAATTGAAAGAAAAAAAGATTGATGCCCGGACTTTGGATTTTCCGCGTTACGGAAAACCTTCTTCTTATTTTGTAGAGCAATATTTAAAAGGACATTATGGTGGTTGGCAGGAAGTAGGAGCCTATCGCGCTTCTATTTTTTATGCCCTGGATCGATTTGCCGCTTCTTCGGAATTAAAAAGATGGCTGAAACAGGGGAAAGTGGTGATTGCCAATCGTTACGTCGCTTCTAATTTAGGGCACCAAGGCGTGAAGATTAAGAATAAAACTGCCAGAAAGCAGTTTTTTGATTGGGTGAATAATTTGGAGTATAATATTTTATCCTTACCCCGGCCTGATTTAAATATATTTTTACATATGCCGGCTCAAATCGCTTATTCTTTAATCGGTCTTAAGGGAAAAAGGGAGTATCTGGGAGCAAAAAAAAGAGATATTCACGAAAAGGACATCTCCCATTTAAAACAATCGGAAAAAATTTTTTGTGAAGCTGTAGAAATTTTTTCCAAGGATTTTATTACAGTTGAATGCACTCGGCAAAACAAACTGTTGTCAATAGAGGAGATAGGAGAGAATATTTGGAAAATCGTTCAGAAAGTTTTGGAAGATTAATTTTAGCTGAGTATTTTTTTGATAAATATTCCCTGGTCGGTATCTTCAACCTGGAAGCCGAGTTCATTGATTTTTTGACGGATCTGGTCGGCCGCTGACCAGTTTTTTTGTTGTCTTAATTTTTGCCTTTCTTGAGCGAGATTCAGTACTTTGGGAGGGATGGATACCTCTTCAAACTTGAAAATATCAAATATCCGGTTGAATTCTTCAAATAATAGATATGTTTTATTCCCGCCGTTAACGTTTTTTTTATACGATTTTTTTACAAAATTAAATATTACCGCCATGGCCTTGACAGTGTCGAAATCGTCATTCATCGCCTCAACGAATTTTTTTTTCGTTTCCTCAATTAATTTTAAATCGTCAGAATTTTCTTTCTTTATTTTTTTAATGAAATCATTTAATCTTTTCAGCCCTTCTTCGGCTTTTTTTAAGGATTCGTCATTAAAATCAATCGGGTGGCGATAATGGCTGCTTAAATAAAAAAATCTTATGGTTTGATAATCGTATCTTTCAAGGACTTCCCTGACTGTAGTGAAATTTTTTAAAGATTTACTCATTTTAGAGCCGTTTATTTTCAGAAAGCCGGTATGCAACCAGTATTTGACCATCGGTTTTCTTCCGGACGCGCTTTCCATTTGCGCTATTTCAGCCTCGTGGTGGGGGAAAATTAAATCTTGAGCTCCGCCGTGAATATCATATTGCGGGCCGAAATTTGTTTCAGTAATGGCCGTGTCCTCAATGTGCCAGCCGGGACGCCCTTCGCCGATTTCCGTCTTCCAACTGGGTTCTTCCGGTTTAGAAAATTTCCACAAACAGAAATCGCCACGATTTCTTTTTTCCACGCTTTCGTCAATGCGCGAAACGGCGTCTTCGGCCTCAAGAGAAGTTCGTCCGGAAAGTTTGCCGTAATCGTTGAATTTTTTTATGTCGTAATAATAACCATCGCTTATCATGTAAGCGTATCCTTTTTTCAGTAACGTTTTTACTTGTTTTACTATTTCTTGGATATAATCAGTGGCTCGGGCATATTTATTAACCGCGGTAATGCCGAGTTTTTTTTCATCTTGATGATAGTATTTTTCAAACCGCTCGGCTAATTCTAATGGCGCGATATTTTCTTCTTTGCTTCTTTTTATGATTTTATCGTCAATATTAGTGATATTTTGGAGATAAAAAACATCGTAGCCGGCATATTTTAAATATTTTACAATGACGTCAAATTGAATGTAGGTTTTGGCGTGGCCAATATGCATATAATCATAAACAGTCGGGCCGCAAACAAAAAAATTAATTTTTTGTTTTTCAAGAGGAACAAAAACTTCTTTTTTCCCCGACAAAGTGTTGTAGACGATTAAAGCCATTTTTTTCTTTTAAAGAAAATAAGTAAAGACAAAAAGGTAGCAATCATAATGCCGATAATCAGCCAGAAAGAAAAAGGCTTGTTGGTTAAAGGCATAAATTGCAGGTTCATCCCGAAAATGGCGGCGATTAAAGTGACGGGTAAAATAATGACTGAAATTGTAGTTAAGATCTTAATCACGTCATTGAGTTGGAAAGAAATTAAGGCATTGTTTGTTTTTTCAGTCGCTTCAATGCTCTGGGTCAAATTCCCCAAGTTTTCCCAGATGTCTTCAGTGGTTTCCAAAAGTTCGTCAAAGTACATTTTGTATTCTCCTGTGGAAAAGAAGATATTGCTCTTTTTCAGTAATTTGGAAACAACCATGCGATGCGCTTGCATAATTTTTCTAAAATTGACAACATTCGTTTTGGCAATTAATATTTCATTAACCATTTTTCTTTCAAATCCTCGGAAAATATGTTCTTCAATACTATTGATGTTTAGACTAAGAATGTCTAAAATGGGAATACAATAGGAAAAGAGGCGGTTTAAAAGCTCATGGATTAAGGCAGAAGGGTTGTTGTTAAAAAATTTTTCTTGTTGGGACGGATCGATTTTACAGAGATTGAAGAAATTAATTAAAGGAGTTAGTTCGCTGCGGTGGACAATAACCAGATAGTCGGCATTAATGAAGAAATCAACCTCTGAAGAAGTGATTTTCCTTGTTTTCCGGTTATAAACGGGGAAGAGGAGAACCATAAAAATATAAGTGTCAGTCACGTCTAATTTCGGGCGTTGAATTTGCGAAAGACAGTCATTCAAATGAATGGGATGGAAAC
Source organism: uncultured Gammaproteobacteria bacterium (assembly GCA_964499385.1). Lineage (GTDB taxonomy): Bacteria > Patescibacteriota > Patescibacteriia > UBA2591 > UBA6264 > JAQTOB01. Next base: position 3,955 of record CAZCKV010000018.1, read on the forward strand.
CGAAGTTTTCCTCAAGATATTTCATTTCTTCAGAAGAACAGCGGGAAACGTCAATCCAGGAAAAATCTTTGGTTTTTATTTGTTGAATGATAGGAAGATTCATATAGTTATATTATAAATTATTAAATTATTCTACGTCGTTAATTTTAACACTTTAAAATACTTTGCCAAGGTCTCGGAAAAATGTTAGAATTAGAAAAATTTTAAATTTCTTATATGTCATATCGCTTTTTCTCTTTAAAATTCTATATAATAGGACTGGTTGTTTTAATTTTGATTTTTCTTTTTTCCTGGCTGCCTAAAATGCGCATAGATTTATTTGTTTATTCCGAACCCTTAGTAGTGGATTTTGAGATAGGCCTGGACGTTTTAGCCAAAAACACTCTTTTTAATTTAAACACCTTGTCGACCAAAGTGATCAATGAGCAAGAAAAAGAAAATTGGCCGGATTATCAGTTTATAGATGATTTAAGGGATGAAAAAATAGGAGAGGTGATGATTTTTAAAAAATCCGACCTCCAAGAATTGATAACTTATAAAACGGAAAAATTGCTCAATGAGGACGGAAAAAATTTAATCAATAATTATTCAAATGAGGCAATTGGTATAAAAAAGAAAGTTCTTAAATTTCATCCGGAAAAATGGGAAATAGAACTGATTAAAAAAGATTTGTTATCCGGAAAAGGGAAAATAAACGTTTTCATACAGGAGGAGGTAATTAGAGATTATAATCTTGAAGAATTGAAGCAAAAAATAAAATTTAAAAACATAAATTCCATTAAAAAAGAATTAGAAAGTATTTACAGTATAAAAAAAATTGAAATAGAACATCGTCCATGGTTTTGGAAACAGGCACCGCTTTTCCCTAATCGGATTGTTTTCTCAATTATACCACTTAATGTTTCTTTAGGGGTTGACCCTTCACCTTTTATGGATTAGTGGTAAGGTAAATATGGCTCTAAGAGAACGGTTAAGATTAGAAGGTGAAGGGTTGACAGCATTTAATAGAAGTGTAAAATATATACAGTTTCTAAAATTTAAGAAACCCATTTCCAATTATGCCTGATAGACAAAACGTTTCAAAAGACTTCTTGAACGCTGAAGGAGTCGTTGAAGAATTGTTACCTGCCGCTAGCTTCCGGGTGAAGTTAGATAATGGTAAAGGGATTTTAGCTCATCTTTCTGGTCGGATGAGAATACATCACATCAAAATTTCTCCCGGTGACAGGGTTAAATTAGAAATAAGTCCCTATGATTTGACCAAGGGCCGGATTATTTATCGTTTTTAGTCCCTCACCCAGAAATTATAATGCTCAGCTTTTTTGCGAGTTCTGGGTAAGGGCAAAGATATTTTCAAATAAAAAGATCTATAATAAAATTAACTTTATGCTTCGCATTAAAAAAGCATAATTTCTGGGTGAGGGATGAAAGTTAGAGCTTCGGTTAAAAAGATTTGTCGCTCGTGTAAAGTTGTGCGTCGTGGCAAAAGGGTTTATATAATTTGCAAGAACCCAAAACATAAACAAAGACAAGGATAACCGCGCTTAAGCGCGTAATTTTAGCTTTTAAATATGGCAAGAATAGTCGGCGTTAATTTACCTCCGAATAAAAGAGTAGAAATAGGTTTAACTTATATTTTTGGCGTTGGCCACAGTACTTCAAATAAGATTTTAAAACAAGCCGGGATTAATCCGGACAAAAGGGTTAAAGATTTGACCACTGAAGAAATTGAGACTCTGAGACAAATTATTGATCATTATAGGACAGAGGGAGGGTTAAAAAGAGAGATATATGCCAATATTAAACGTTTGAAAGAAATTGGCTGTTATCGGGGAAGCAGACACGTTAAGCGTTTGCCGGCCCGGGGTCAAAGAACCAAAACCAACAGCCGAACAGTAAGAGGCAATGTTAGAAGAACCATGGGTAGTGGTCGCCGATCAGCGGCTCAGAAGACGTAACCTCGCGCTATGGACGAAATTTTAATTCTTAAAAATTCAATTTAAATGCCCAAAATAAAGTCAAAAAAATCTAAAATAATTAAAAATGTCCCCCGGGGCCGTGCTTATATCAAAGCTACCTATAATAATACCATAGTCACTTTAACCGATTCTATGGGAAATGTTTTGGCTTGGTCAAACGCCGGCAATTTGGGGTTTAAAGGGCCGAAAAAAGCGACTCCCTATGCCGCCAGTATTATTGTTAAAAATGTGGTTGAAAAAGTTAAAGAATATGGCTTAAAAGAAGTTCAGGTTTTTGTTAAAGGCGTGGGAATGGGCCGTGAGTCGGCCGTGCGCTCCCTTTATACCAACGGGATTAATATTTTGTCAATTAAAGACATTACTCCCTTACCTCATAACGGTTGTCGGCCGAAGAAAGCAAGAAGAGTGTAAATTTTTTAAGTTATGAAATTTGAGACTCAATGTAAAGTTTGTCGTCGCGAAGGTAAAAAGCTTTTTTTAAAAGGCGAGCGTTGTAATACGGTGAAATGCGCCGTGGTTAAAAGGAAATATCCGCCGGGAATGCATGGTCCCAAAGGTTATCCGCGTTTGTCGGATTATGGCCGCCAGTTGAGGGAAAAACAGCGCTTAAGACGTTCTTATTTTATTTCCGAAAAACAGTTTAAAAATTATTTTGAAAAAGCTAAAAAAATAACCGGTAATACGGAGGAAAATTTCTTAAAATTATTAGAAAAGAGACTGGATAATGTCGTTTTCCGCGCCAGTTTCGCGGAATCGCGGAAAAAAGCTCGTCAGCTGGTAACCCATGGCAATGTTTTGGTTAACGGGAGACGGGTGGATATCCCCTCCTATCTGGTTAAAGTGGGAGATGCCGTTAAGTTGAAAGAAAAAAAATCAATTATAAAAAAAGCGGGAGAACAGATTTTGCAAAATAAAAATAGAGAAACTTTACCCGCCTGGTTAAACATAGACGATAAAAAACTGGAAATTAAAGTTTTAAAAGATCCGGCTCCCGAAGATTTGCCCCAGGAATATGAAATGGAATCAATAATCGGTTTTTATAGTCGATAAATAGAATAGATACGAATTACCAATCAGTCGAGAATATACGAATGAACGATTCATAATTGGTATATTCTAAACAATTCGTAATTGGTATCCTTATTAAATGAAATATTTATGGAGAAATTTTTGCCAACAAAAGTAGAATATCAGCCAGATGATAAAAATAAAAATAAAGGTCAAATTATCATTGAACCATGTTGGCCGGGTTATGGCACGACTTGGGGAAATACCCTCAGGAGGGTTTTATTGACTTCTTTGCCGGGTGCGGCTGTGACCGCGGTAAAGATTAAAGGGGTGAAATATGAATTTTTTGCCATTTCCGGCGTTTTAGAAGACATTTTAGAGATTATTTTAAATCTTAAAGCTTTACACTTAAAAATTTTGACGGAAAAAGAAGAGCCCATCAAATTAAGTATTAAAGCAAACGGAGAGAGAAAAGTGACTGCCGCTGATATTGAGAAATCGGCGGAAGTGGAAATTATTAATCCAGAATTATTAATTGCCACTTTAACCGATAAAAAAGCGAATTTAGAAATGGATATCTGGGTTGCCAAGGGTTATGGTTGGATACCTTCAGAAGAAAAATCAAGAAGCGGTTTAGAGGTAGGAACGATTATCACCGATTCGATTTTCAGTCCGGTTTTAAACGTTTCAGTTAATGTTGAAAATATGAGGGTGGGAAAAAGAACGGATTTTGACCGTATTATTTTAGGTATTGAAACTGACGGAACGGTTTCCCCTTTGGAAGCGTTTTTATCAGCCAGTAAATTATTAAAGGATCAATTCAACAACTTAATCAATTTAGTGGAGAAAATTGAATTTAAAGAAGAAAAATCCAAAAGAAAGACGGTAAAAAAAGCGGCAAAAAAATCCGTGAAGACCGCAAAGAAAACGGCAACCAAGAAAGCCGACAAAAAGAAAAAGAAATAAGTAATCGGGCATTTAATTAACCAACTTATGCGGCATAGAAAAAATAAAAAGACCCTGGACAGAAAAAGAGGTCCCCGCAGGGCTTTATTAAAAAGCCTGGCGGTAAATTTTGTTTTAAAAGAGAAAATCAAGACCACGGAAGCCAAAGCAAAGACGGTTAAGCCGATTATTGAACGTTTAATTACTCGGGCTAAAGAAAATAATCTAAATAATTATCGGCGAATCAATTCTTACTTGCAAAACAGGGAGGCAACAAAGAAATTATTTGAAAAAATTGGTCCCCAATACAAAGAAAGAGCCGGCGGTTATTGTCGAATTCTTAAACTCGGGCCAAGGAGAGGCGATGCCGCCCCCATGGTTATTTTAGAGTTAGTTTAATTGTTATGTTGAAAATTGAAAGAAAAATCCATAAAATTGATGCCACGGGCAAGGTTTTAGGCCGCTTAGCCACCCAAACAGCCCAACTTTTAATGGGCAAAGGCAAGGCCAGTTACCGGCCTAATATTGATAATGGCGACATTGTCGTGATCCAGAACGTGAAAAAGATGAAGATTACCGGAAAAAAATTAGAACAGAAGAAATATTACCACCACAGCCAATATCCCGGCGGCTTAAAGTCAAAAAAGATGGGCGAAGTTTTTTTGAAAAATCCGGAAGAAGTTTTTAAAAAAACGATTTGGAACATGCTGCCTAAAAATAAATTGAGAAAACCAAGAGTTAAGCGTCTAAAATTTGTTTAAAAATTGAAATTTACTTCCACACCAGAAACTTGAAAAGTTTTGGTGAGGGTAAATATTGGCGAAGCCCTCCTTTTTAAGGAGGTTGTTTTATTTTATCGGATTTGATAATATGAAAACATAATGAACAAAATTATTAAGATTCTTACTTTTTCTGATTTGTTGATAATTTTTGGCTTTGGTTTAATCAGCCCTGTTTTTGCCGTTTTTATAACTGAACAGATTATAGATGGTACTTTGGCGGTAGTAGGTGCAGCTTCGGCTATTTATTTGATCAGCAAAGCTTTAATTCAGCTGATAATAGCCTGGCGGATAGACAAAATCAAAGGAGAAAGAGATGATTTTTATTGGTTGATTTTTGGGTCTCTTTTATTTAGTTTAGTGCCTTTTTTATATTTACTTTGCCGATTATCCTGGCATCTTTATCTAATTCAGTTAATTTACGGCATTGGCGCAGCTTTGACTTATCCAAGCTGGTGTAGTATTTTTACCAAGCACATTGACCATAACCGAGAAGCTTTTGAATGGAGTCTTTATGCTACTTTAACTGGCATTGGCGCAGCTTTGGCCGCTTATTTAGGAGGCATTATTGCCGAGAATTTTGGTTTTTTTGTTTTATTTTATATTGTCGGAATTATATCTCTGCTTGGTTCCATTGGTTTAATTGTTTTACACAAACCTTTATTAAAAGTAGATCAAAAATAAATATGTCTTTACTAAAGATTAGAAAATACAATGATCCTGTTTTAAGAGTTAAATGCGAGGACGTGAAAGAAATCACCAAGGAAATAAGGAATTTGGCCAAGAATATGTTAAAAATCATGTATCAGGAAAAAGGCATCGGTTTAGCGGCTCCGCAGGTGGGAGATAAAAGACGGGTTATTGTCATAGACATCGGACAGGGTTCGCTTAGTTTAGTAAACCCCAAGATTGTTAAAAGATTAAAAAAGGTTTTCAGCGCTTATGAAGGTTGTTTAAGTTTGCCGGGAATTAGTTTAAAAATTAAAAGAGCCAAAGAAGTAGAGATAGAAGGATTTTTACTGGAGAAAAATCAGAATGTGAAGATAAAAGCGGAAGACTTATTGGCCCGCAATTTTCAACATGAAATTGACCATTTGGACGGAATTTTAATTATTGACAGGGTTTCTCTGCTTAAAAAAATAAGAGCAGTCAAAAAACTAAAAAAAAGACTGCGGGAGTAGTTCAGTGGTAGAATGTCTGCTTCCCAAG
>CAZCKV010000019.1:0-9665 GCA_964499385.1 uncultured Gammaproteobacteria bacterium
GCTTCATCCGGAGGACGGGTTTCCCGTTTAATGAAACGCGATCCTTTTATTTTACCCGCTGCGTAAAATCTTTCCTCGTATTCGATGGAAAGAGGAAAATAATCCAATTCTTTTTCCTCTTCGCCCAAAACGGCCGTAGCTAAAACCGTTGTCTCTCCGTATTGAACAAAGCAACTGCCATTGGCCTGCCCGGCTACTTCTCCCGTTTTAACAATTAATTGTTTTCCGCTTATTTCTGTTTTGAATTCCATTGTTTTTTAATTAAAAATTTCCTTTTATTTTTGCTTATATCTGTAAATTCATCGACTATCTCAATTAATTTAGCTGAGGCTGTTTCTCCAAAAGCTAAAAGCTCAACCAAACATCCTTTATTCTCTCTTAAATAAGAAACTAAAGGGAGAAAATCTCCGTCACCCGTGACCAAAATTACCACGTCTAGTTTGTCGGCTGTTTTGATCGCGTCTACGGCCAAACCAACGTCCCAGTCTCCTTTTTTCATCCCGCCCGGAAAAATCTGCAGGTCTTTTATTTTCAATTCAAATCCTTGTTTTTGAATAGCTTCAAAAAAATTTTGTTCTTCTTTGGTTTTTGATCTGATAACATAAGCAATAGCGCGGATTACCTGACGATTGGCAATCGCCGTTTCTAAAATCCTGGCAAAATTAACATTTGCGTTATACAAATTCTTGGCCGAATGATACATGTTCTGGGCGTCAACAAAAACGCCGACTCTCTGATCCTTATACTTTATCATGTTTTTTTATTTTTTATTCTCTTAATTATTTTTTCATAACCCTTGGAGTTATGGGCTTGCAGATATTTCAAAAACTTTCGGCGCTGACTAACTTTTTTTAATAAACCTCTCCGGGAAGAATAATCATGGATATGGGTCATCAGGTGTTCGGTTAATTCTTTAATTTCTTTGGTTAATAAACCAATTTGCACCTCGGCCGAACCCGTATCCTGTTTATTAATTTGAAAGTCTTGAATGACTTTTTGTTTATCTTGTTTTTTCCCTTTTTTTGTTTTAGCCATATAAGAATTATAACATTTTAGAATAAATTGTAAACTTATTTACTTGAAAACATTCTAACATAAAGCCGAAAAAAAGCAAACCCCGTTAGAAATCTATATAAACAAATACAATGACTTTATAGGGAAAGTGCCTTAGAATAAAGGAATTTCTAACGGGGCGGACTTTCTAACGGGGTGAATCTTCTTGTTTAAATTCGGACTTTTTTTAATGAGTAATTTTACATTTTGTGTCGCAAAACCAGAATTTAGCAACACTATTAGAGTCGCTAAATTCATCAAGGTTTTATAGACACCTTGCAGGAGTCGTAAAACCTTGACAGTCCTAAAATAAACTGCATAATCATAATATGCTTCAAAATTTAAAAGATTTAGTCACTGAATTCTTGGAAGATTTAGAAATTGAAAGAGGGGCGAGTGAATTAACGGTCAGAAATTATAATTTCTATTTGAAGAGATTTTTAGAACAGACTCAAATCAATTCTCCCGAACAAATTACCCCTGAGATTATAAGGAAATATCGCCTTTGGCTCTCCCATTTTAAGAGTCCCCGCGGAGGCGGTCTTTGTTTAGCCACGGTCAATTATCATCTGATCGCTTTGCGGGTGTTTTTAAAATATCTGTGCAAAAGAGACATTAAGGTTTTACCCCCGGAAAAAGTTGATTTGGCCAAAATCAGGGAAAGGCAGATTTCCTTTTTGGAGGGCGGCGATTTGGAAAAATTTTTAGAAGCGCCTCTCCAGACCGGACAAAAAGACGTTATTAAACTCCGCGACAAAGCCATCTTAGAGCTTCTTTTTTCCACCGGCTTGCGGGTTTCTGAACTGACTAATCTGAAAAAAGAAAATATTAATTTGAAAAAGAACGAATTCAGCGTTCAGGGAAAAGGCGGCCGCTGGCGGGTGGTTTTTCTTTCTAATCAAGCTTTGTACTGGTTAAAAAAATATCTGGAAATGAGAACTGACTTGGAAGCCTCTCTGTTTGTGCGTTATGACCGGGCTTCGGAAAAGATAAAAAAAAGCATTGAAAAAAATGTCCGGGATAACGGCTTAACCCCCCGCTCAATCCAAAGGTTAGTTAAAAAATACGCTAAAATAGCGGGCTTGACCAGGAAAATAACCACGCATAGTTTAAGGCATTCTTTCGCCACCGACCTTCTTTCCGGCGGGGCTGATTTAAGGGCGGTTCAAGAAATGCTCGGCCATAAAAACATAACCACCACCCAAATCTACACCCATGTTACTGATCAACATTTAAGAGAAGTTTATCAGGCCTTTCACGACCGTAAACGTAAAAAATAATATGTATTCACAAATTGACGCCAACAAAAAAAAATCTTTTATCTTAATAACCTTTTTTGTCATCTTCATCCTTTTTCTCGGCTGGAGTTTTACCAAGATTAGCGACACCGGTTATGCGGGTCTAATCATTGCCGCCATAATCGCTCTTGCTATGAGTTTAAGCGGTTATTATTCCGGGGACAAATTGGCTCTCTGGACAGCCGGGGCTAAAGAAATCAAAAAAGAGCACAACCCCTATGTTTTTAGAATCATAGAAAACCTTTGTATCACTGCCGGCATACCCGTCCCAAAGATATACATCATTAATGATCCCTGCCCTAATGCTTTTGCCACTGGTCGCGACCCAAAACACGCTTCCATTGCCTTGACTACCGGAATCGTTGAAAAACTGGAAAATGAAGAATTAGAAGGGGTGGTGGCTCATGAATTGTCCCATATTAAAAACTACGACATCAGATTGATGACCTTGGTGGTTGTCCTTGTCGGAATTGTCAGTCTTTTAGCCCATTGGTTTTTGCGTTTTAATCTCCTGGGAGGCCGCAGTCGAAACAGTAAAGAAGGATCAGCCGGAGCAATTCTTTTAATCATTGGTCTGGTTTTAATGATTCTTTCGCCGATTATAGCCCAATTGATTAAACTGGCCATTTCCCGTAAAAGGGAATTTTTAGCCGACGCTTCCGGGGTTCTTTTAACCCGTTATCCCGAAGGACTGGCAAGAGCTCTGGAAAAAATATCCCTTTACAACCAACCTTTAAAAAACGCCAACGGCGCCACCGCCCATTTATACATCACCAGCCCATTCGGCCAAGTAAAAAGTTTTACCGCCAATCTCTTCAGCACTCACCCGCCGATTAAAGAACGTATTGCCGCTCTGAGAAAAATGTAAATAAGCGCCCCCATAGCTCAATGGATAGAGCTCTTGCCTTCTAAGCAAAGGATGCAGGTCCGATTCCTGCTGGGGGTACCAAAAAATAAAAAATAAAACATAAAAAATTTTAAAAAATCGGCTTATCTTAATTCAGCTGACCGAAATTTTATTTACAAAACCTTGAAATTAGAATTTTTATCCTGTAATATAAACTAATACAGACCAACTTAAAAAAACGCTAAAGAAATATTTATATGCCAAAAAAATTCTTAACTTCGGAATCAGTTACCGAGGGCCATCCCGACAAACTGTGTGATTTAATCTCGGATGGAATTTTAGACGCCTTAATTGCCAAAGATCCGCGTTCGCGGGTCGCTTGCGAAACTCTTGCCACTACTGGAACAATAATTGTGGCTGGCGAAATCACCACTAAATCCTACGTAGAAATCCCTGATGTGGTTAGAAACATCATTAAAGAAGTTGGCTATACCCACTCTGATTACGGCTTTGACGCCACCACCTGCGGCATTGCCACTTTAATTCACACTCAATCACCGGATATTGCTCAAGGCGTTTGTAAAAAAAATAAAGAAGACATGGCCAATTTAGGAGCCGGCGACCAAGGACTGATGTATGGTTACGCTACTAATGAAACCCCTGAATTTATGCCTCTGCCGATTATTCTGGCTCACAAATTAGTCAAACGCTTGGCTTATGTCCGCAAGAAAAAAATACTCCCCTATCTCAGACCAGACGGCAAAAGTCAAATAACCGTTGAATATAAAAACGGCAAACCAAAAAGGATTGAAAATGTGGTCATTGCCGCTCAGCACGCGCCAAGCGTCTCTCTTCAAAAAATCCAAACTGACATTAAGAAAAAAGTTATTTTACCTATTATTCCTAAAAACTTGATTGATAAAAACACCAAATACTTTATCAATGCTACTGGCCGATTTGTTTTTGGCGGTCCGGCCGCCGATACTGGCTTAACCGGAAGAAAAATTATTGTTGACACTTACGGCGGAGTCGGCCGTCATGGCGGAGGATGCTTCAGTGGCAAAGACCCGACCAAAGTCGACCGCTCCGGCAGTTACGGGGCTCGTTGGGTGGCTAAAAATATCGTCGCCGCTGGACTGGCTGATAAAGTCGAAGTCCAAGTTTCCTATGCCATTGGCCTTGCCAGACCGTTATCGGTTAATATTGACACTTTCGGCACTGGAAAATTGCCGGATAAACGAATTGCCAAAATAGTTAACCAGGTCTTTGATCTGCGTCCCGGAATGCTAATTAAAAATTTAAAATTAAGAAGACCAATTTATAAACAAGTGGCCGCTTATGGCCATTTCGGCCGTAATGACTTGGATCTGCCCTGGGAAAAATTAAATAAAGTAAAAATCCTTAAAAAATTGGCTAATCTAAAATGACCTTCCCTTTGGTCTATTGAAATTAGCCTCAGTAAATTTAAATGGTGGCTATAGTTTAATGGTAAAACTCCGCCCTGTGGAGGCGGTATCGAGGGTTCAATTCCCTCTAGCCACCCCTAAAGGGATTTTGAGCATAGATTTGTTCAAAATCTCTTTTGTTTTTGTCGCTTTTGACAAGAATTCTTAATGGGTTTATACTAAAATCATCAGAAATCACTCTCCAAAACAAAGAAGAATATTTAGATTTCTGAAATGAAAAAAACTAAAAATGGATAAAAAATTGCTACAAAAATTAAAGGACTGGCGCAAGGTTGTTGCCCGAAATGAAGGCATTGAGCTTTTTCGCGTGCTTCCCAACAAGACCCTTGAAGACATTGCGATGACAAAACCCTCCACTAAAGAAGAACTTTTGTCTATCAAAGGTATTAAAGACAAAAAATTTGAGAAATACGGCAAGGACATATTGGCATTGGTTAACAAAAACGGAAAAAACATTGAGCCGGTTTTAGACGTAAAAACCGGCAGAGATAATGACAAAAAACCGTATACGGTAAGCGTTTACCTTAATATACTTAACGACAAGTTAAAAGAGCAGGGGGCGCGTATTCAGGGCGAGATTAGCGGTTTAGATCTTAGGGGGAATTACCTGTTTTTTTCTTTAAAAGACAAAAATGACGAAAGCGTTCTTAAATGTTTTATGTGGAAGAGCGATTATGAATTGTGCGGAATTTCATTTGAACAAGGAATGGAAATTATAATTGAAGGATTCCCTGAAATCTGGAAACCGAGCGGCCAACTGAATTTTAGGGTGTCCACGGCAGAATTGATCGGCGAAGGAACCCTTAAAAAAGCTTACGATCAATTAAAGAAGAAGCTTGAAAAAGAGGGATTGTTTGCCTTGGAAAGGAAGAAGCCTATCCCGGAATTTTCTCAAAAGATTGGGTTAATAACCTCTGAAACGGGCGCGGTTATCCATGATTTTCTAAACAATCTTGGCAAACATGGATATCATATTGAATTTTTTGGTTCCAGGGTTGAAGGCCAAGCCGCGGCGCGCGATTTGCTTTCAGCCGTTGATTATTTTGACGGCAAGGACATTGACGTTTTGGTGATTATCAGGGGAGGCGGGAGTCTTGAAAGTCTTCAGGCGTTTAATAATGAAATGCTGGTGCGAAAAATTGCCAATTTTAATCTTCCGATTATGTGCGGAATCGGTCATGACAGAGATATTCCTCTTGCTTCTTTGGCGGCTGATTTGATGGTTTCCACGCCGACTGCCGTAACCGTAATTCTGAATAAATCCTGGGAGAAGGCGCTGGGCGATGTCCAAATTTTTGAACGGGATATTATTTATAAATACCAAAAAGCTTTGTCCGACAGGAAATATCGGGTTGAGATATTGTCGCGCGGATTAAGGGAAAAGTCAGGTTTTATCTTTAAAAAATTTGAATCGGTTAAATACCTGTTAAACGGCAAATTGACAACATTAAGCTATACATTAAAGGATATTGGGAAAAATTTGGACAATTCTATAAACATACTCTTAAACGGTTTTCGAAAAAAACTTGATTGGCTTAACGATTATTTGAACAAGCTTGAAAAACGACTAAGGAGCGCGGACCCAATGCGCCAACTGAAACTCGGTTACAGCATTACGTCAATTAAGGGAATGGTGGTAAGAAGCGTAAAACAAGTCAAACGAGGAGAAGGACTTGATATTCAAGTTTCCGACGGTAAAATAAAATCCAAAGTTGATAATATTATTAATAAAATATGAAACAAGAAAACAAAGAAATTTCAAACGGGACGGATAAAAACAAACTTAAAGATTCGCTTAAAAAACTTGAACAAATTCTTAAATGGTTTGACGAACAAGAAGAGGTGGATGTGGAAGCGGGACTTGAACGGGTTAAACAGGGAGTGGCTTTAATTAAGGCAAGCAGGGAACGATTAAAAAAGATTGAAAACGAATTTGAAGAAGTAAAAAAAGAACTTAAACAAGAGATCGGACCAGATAATAAATAGAATTTTATTCTCTTTTTTTTAAAATAAAATGGGACGCATGTTCCCTTTTTATTATTGAGGTTCAACCTCCACAAAAAAATAAATTCAAATTCTTTTATCAAGCCTTGTTAAAACTTCTGCCCCTTTTTCCGTGACTAAAATCGTATGTTCAAAATGAGCCGACAATGAGCCGTCTTCGGTAACGATTGTCCAGTTATCATCTAGTGTCTTTATTTTCCAGCCGCCCGCGTTTACCATTGGTTCAATGGCCAAAACCATACCCTGTTTTAAAATCGGACCTGTTCTTTTTTCTCCATAATTTAAAATACTTGGTTCTTCGTGGAGTTCTTTGCCAATTCCATGGCCGGAAAGTTGACGCACCACTGAAAAACCGTTTTTTTCAACGTATGACTGAACAGACCAGGAAACGTCTCCCAAATGAATTCCCGGTTTTATTTTTTTAATCGCCGTGTCTAACGATTTCTTTGTCACCTGAATGAGTTTTTTTGCTTGAGAAGAAATTTTTCCCACTCCAACGGTTAAAGCCATATCTGAATAATATTCCTGATATTTAACTCCGCAATCAATCCCAACAATGTCGCCTTGTTTTAAAACTGTTTCTTTTTTGGGCAAAGAGTGAACAACCTGTTCATTAACCGAAACGCAAAGCGTAGCCGGATAAATCTTTCCCCCGCTTTTATAACCCTTGAAGCCCGGTTCCGCTCCTGTCTGACAAATTAATTTTTCCGCCAATTCATCTATCTCTAAAACAGAAACGTCCCGCTGAACTTTCGGGACGATTTTATTCATCACCTCGGCTAAGATCCGACCTGCTTGGCGCATAATTTCAATTTCTTCGGGTGTTTTAATTGAGATCATAATCTGCTTAATAAACTCTGTACTATATCCTCAAAAACCTTTTTAACGGGTTGGTTGCCGTTGATATCAATCGCCTTGTTTTTTCTGTGATAATATTCGATTGTCGGCTCGGCTGTACGACGATAAACCTCCATTCTGTTTTTAATCGCCTCTGGTTTATCATCCTCCCTTTGAACTAACGGTGTCTGGCATAGATCGCAAATATTATCTTGTTTAGGCGGCTGGTTAGTTAAATGATAAATCATTTTACATTTCGGACAAACACAGCGGCCTGATAATCTTTGCACAATCTCGTCTTCCGGCACTTCTAAATTAATCAATAAGTCAACGCCTATTTCTCTGTCGGCAAATTCAGCCTGACCCAAGGTCCGGGGATAGCCCTCGGAAATAAAACCCTTGGTATTATTGCCGGTCAGTTTAGAAATCTTTTCCTTCATAAGCTGGTTGGTAATTTCATTTGGAGCAAATTCTCCTCTATCAATAATAGGAGATACTTTCTGTCCCAATTTTGTTTTTCTGAACTCTGGATCGCGATAAATATCGCCCGGCGAAGGAATTAAAATTAAACCTAAATCCTTGTATATCAAATCTACCTGCGTGCCTTTACCCGAACCTGGCCGGCCGATAAAAACAATTTTTAGCTTCTGAATTTTTTTTCTCTCTTGTTCTGTCACAATAGATATCGTTTTTTATATTGTTTATTAAAAATTTAGTTTATATTCCTTCATATTCGTGCATGGAAATTTGGGCCTGGATTTGTTTAACTGTTTCCAAAACCACGCTGACCACAATCAGAATTGCCGCTCCGCCGATTACAAAAGTGGAAAATTTAAAAATATTTTGGGTAATAATCGGCAAAACGGCGATAACTCCCAAAGACAATGCTCCGACCAACATGATTCTGGTGCTTACGTTTGATAAATGCTCCGTGGTCGGCTGACCAGGTCTTAAACCGGGAATGAATCCACCTTGTTTTTGGAGATTTTCCGCAATCTGCGCGGGATGAAAAATGATGCTGGTGTAAAAATAAGTAAAAGCAACCACTAAAACAAAATACATCAGACCATAAATCAATTGATTTTGGGTAATATGCATTAAAACTTGACCAAATTTGTTAATAAATAACGATCCCGAACGAGACATTAATTGTCCAATTAATCCCGGAAATAAAACAATGGAAATGGCAAAAATAATCGGAATCATTCCGGCCTGATTAACTTTTAAAGGCAAATAAGTGTCTGTTCCTCCATACATTCTGTTGCCGCGAATCCGACGGGCATAGGTGACGGGAATGTTACGCTGTCCCTCGGTAATAATTACCACGCCGGCAATGGTGATTAAGGCTAAAACGATTAAAATCAATAAAGTAAAGATTTGTTCTTTGGAAAAGGTTGCAATTGTTCTTTGGACTGAAAGAGGAATTCCCTCAACAATACCGGCAAAAATGAGCAAAGAAACGCCATTACCTATTTTCTTTTCCGTGATTAACTCTCCCAGCCACATAAGAAAAATCGTCCCGGCAGTCATAACCATTATAATATTAAACAACTCAAAGGTTGACAAAGAACCGACAATCGGCTGACTGGATTGGCGAAAAAGCATTATCATCCCATAAGACTGTAAAACGGCCAGAGGAACGGTTAACAAGCGGGAATATTGGTTAATTTTTTGATAACCACTCGCTCCTTCTTTGCTTAATTCTTCCAAGCGGGGAACGATCATGGTCAAAAGCTGCATAATGATTGAAGCGGTAATATACGGAGCCACTCCCATAGCCACTAAAGAAAAATTTGTCATAGCTCCTCCTGAAAGAATATTTAACATGCCCAGCATTTCATTACGGGAAAAAAAGTCCTTTAAGTTCTCCAGATTGATGCCGGGAACGGGAATATGCGCGGCCACGCGGAAAATAACCAACATAGTTAAAACAAATAAAAGACTTTTTCTCAGGTCTCTGATTTGCCAAATTTGTCTTATTTTCTCCAACATAATATCGCTACGCTCAAATGCAAAATGCAAAATGCAAAATGCAAAATTTAGGTGTCGCTTCGCGACGATTTTTATTATTTATTAATTTTGAATTTTGATTTGTCATTTTGATTTTTGATGCTTCGGCTATGCTCAGCATCAACCCTGAGCTTTGTCGAAAGGTTGATT
>CAZCKV010000020.1:0-9452 GCA_964499385.1 uncultured Gammaproteobacteria bacterium
ACGGAAGTTAAGCACTCCAGCGCCGATGGTAGTCTTTTTAGGCAAGAGTAGGTCGATGCCGAGAATTCTGCCCTCGATTTTCTTTAATGAGAGGCAGAATTACTAAGAACAGGCTTTTTTATAGCCTGTTACTTAGTTTTTATAAGGTTTTTTATTTTTTAAAAATTATGGTAGAATATATAATATGAAAGTTATTGCTGACCTTCATACCCATTCCCGTTTTTCCCGGGCTTGTTCCCCGCAGTTAACTTTGCCTAATTTAGATAAATGGGCAAAGATTAAAGGAATAAATTTACTCACAGTCGCGGATTTTACTCATCCAGTTTGGCTTAAAGAATGCGAAGAAAAATTGGAATCATTGGGTAACGGGTTTTATAAATTAAAAAACAGTCAAAGCGGAGTCAGTTTTATTTTTACCACTGAAATCTCTTTTATTTATAAAAAAGGCGGCCGGGTTCGACGGGTCCACGAAATAATTTTTTCTCCCAACTTAGAAACAACGCAAAAAATAAATAAGGTCTTGTTTGAAAGAGGTTTTAATTTAAAATCAGACGGACGCCCGATTCTGGGTTTATCGGACCGGGATTTTTTAGAACTAGTTAAGGATATAAATGAGAATATTGAAATTGTTCCAGCTCACATTTGGACGCCCTGGTTTTCCTTGTTTGGTTCAAATTCCGGTTTTGGAAACATTGAAGAATGTTTTGAAGATATGAGTAAATATATTTTTGCCTTGGAGACGGGCCTTTCCGCTGACCCGGCTATGTGCTGGCGTTGGTCGACTTTGGATAGATTTACTCTTATTTCCAATTCAGATTCTCATTCTTTAAAAAATATTGGAAGAGAAGCTAACGTATTTGAAATTGAAAAAGATAAATTTTCTTACAATGAATTAATTCGCATTCTTAAACAAAAAGACAGTAAAAGATTTCTTTATACCATTGAATTTTTTCCTGAAGAGGGCAAATATCATTTTGACGGCCATCGGGAATGCGGCATGGTTTTTAATCCAAAAGAGACGGTTAAACGCAAAAATATCTGTCCGGTTTGTAAAAGACCGTTAACCTTGGGCGTAAGCTACAGAATTGAACAATTAGCTGACAGGGAAACAGGATATGTTCCCAAGAATAAACCAGGGTATAAAAGATTAATTGAATTGGATAAAATAATCGCCCAATCCTTAGGAGTTAAAGGCAGGGAATCAAAAGCCGTAATGGACATTTATCACCAAATGATTAAACAATTGGGAGGAGAATTAAACATTCTTACAGAGTGTCCTTTACAGGAAATGGACAATAAAGGGATTGATGAGAGAATTATTGAGGGAATAAAAAGGGTCAGAGAAGAAAAATTATTCATTAATCCGGGATATGACGGTCTTTATGGAGAAATTAGTATTTTTTCCTCTTTTGGCAGTGAAAAATTAAAAAAAGGAAATCAAAAAAAATCCCCTCGGGGGCAAAAAAGTTTGTTTTAGTTTGATCCCGTTAGAAAG
This sequence comes from uncultured Gammaproteobacteria bacterium, assembly GCA_964499385.1. Lineage (GTDB taxonomy): Bacteria > Patescibacteriota > Patescibacteriia > UBA2591 > UBA6264 > JAQTOB01. The sequence goes on from CAZCKV010000020.1 coordinate 1,496, forward strand.
TTATAATTGATTATTTTAGTAAATCGTGATAATTCAAAGTCTACAGGACGAGCTTTCTAACAGGGTTTGACAAATTTTATCAATCAATTATCATTTTAACAATTAAAATTAATATATGAGAAGAATATATCTTGATTATGCGGCTACCACCCCGACTGATCCTCGGGTAGTTAAAACAATGAAACCATATTTTTCGAAGATTTATGGCAATGCTTCAAGTTTGCATGAAATAGGACAACAAGCGAGACGAGCTATGAATCAAGCTCGGGAGAAAATCGCCAAGTTTATAAACGCCCAACCGGAAGAAATTATTTTCACTTCCGGCGGGACAGAAGCGGACAATTTCGCCTTAAAAGGCATTTTTTATTCTTTAAATTTACCCCATAAACACATTATTACTTCTAAAATAGAACATCATGCCGTTTTAGAACCCTGCCAGTTTTTGGAAAAACAAGGAGCCGAAATCACTTATTTGCCTGTTGATAAATACGGTTTGGTCAACGCGATAAAATTACAGCAAGCCATCAAGGACGAAACCATTCTTGTTTCCATAATGCACGCTAATAATGAAATAGGAACAATTCAGCCAATTAAAAAAATCAGTCAAATTATTCAAGCGGAAAAGGAAAGAAGAAAGAAAAATAAAATTAATATTCCCCTGTATTTTCATACCGATGCCGTCCAGAGTTTTGGTCACTTGCCCGTTGACGTCAATCAATTGGGCGTTGATATGTTTTCGGCCTCCTCGCACAAGCTTTATGGGCCGAAAGGCGTGGGTATGTTGTATGTCAAAAAAGGAATTAAAATCGAATCTTTAATCCATGGAGGAGAACAGGAAAATGGAAAAAGGGCTTCTACCGAGAATATTCCTGGCATTATCGGTTTTGTCAAAGCCATAGAATTAGCCGGGGAAGAAATGGAAAAAGAAGGAAAAAGATTAACCCAATTAAGAGATTATTTAATTGAAAAAATATTAAATAACATAAAAAATTCTTGTTTAAACGGCCATGCAAAAATGCGGTTGCCCAATAATATTAATGTCAGCATTAAAGGAATTGAGGGAGAGGCGATGTTAATTGAACTGGATCATTTTGGCATTGCTTGTTCTACGGGTTCAGCTTGTTCTTCAACCGCTTTAGAACCTTCTCGAGTTCTTTTAGCCATTGGTTTAGGTCCGGAATTAGGACACTGTTCTTTGCGCTTTACTTTGGGTCGCTGGACTAAAAAAAGGGATTTAAGTTACACAATTAAATATTTAATATTAGTGGTTAAAAGATTAAGAAACATATCTTCATTAAAGGTCTAAAATTAATTTATTTAATATCTAATTTAACAATAAAATTATATGGGTTGTTTTGACGAAAATAGCGAAATTATGGATCATTTTCTTCACCCGCGCAACGTGGGAAAACTTGATAATCCCGACGCTATCGGCAAAGTTGGCAACATGATGTGCGGAGACATTATGGAAATTTACCTTAAAGTAAAAGATAATGTAATTGAAGACATTAAATTTCAGACATTTGGTTGCGCCGCTGCCATAGCTTCAACCTCGGTTTTAACAGAGCTGGTTAAGGGAAAAATTATTGACCAGGCTTTGGAAATATCTAATAAAAAAATCAGGGAAATATTGGGAGAAATGCCAAAACATAAGTATCATTGTACGGTTTTGGCTGAACAGGCTTTAAAAAACGCAATTGAGAATTACAAGAAGAAACGTGATCAAAAAAGAAAATAAAAAAGCGGTAGCGGTGGCAATGTCGGACGGCGTTGATTCATCTGTCGCCGCTTTTTTATTGCAAAAAGAATATCAGGTTTTTGGCATTACCATGTTTTTAGGTTCTTTTAATAAACAAGCGGTAAAAAACGCAAAGATACTTTGCCAAAAATTAAAAATACCTCATTATACCATTGATTTGCAAGAACAGTTTAAAAAACAAATTATTCAACCCTTTTGCCGGGAATATTCTCAAGCAAAAACACCCAACCCTTGCGTTTGGTGCAACCCGAAAATCAAATTCGGTCTTTTATTTAAAAAAGCCAGGCAATTAAAAGCGGATTATTTAGCCACCGGACACTACGCTCGCCTTCGGCGAGAAACTCTAAATCCTAAATCCCAAATCCTAAACAAATCTCAAATTTCAAATTTCAAATTTCAAACAATTTGTAAATTACAAAAAGCAAAAGATAAAACTCGGGATCAGTCGTATTTTTTATATCGCCTAAATCAAAAACAATTAAAATATTTAATTTTTCCTTTAGGAGAATTAACCAAAAACAGAGTTAAGCAAATAGCCAGAGAAAATAATTTGGTTGCGGCTGATAAGCCGGAGTCAAGAGAGATTTGTTTTATTCCTGATAACGATTATAGAAAGTTTCTTAAAAAAAACTTCGTAAAAATAATGCGGCCGCATGATTCTTACGAAATAAAAAAAGGACCGATTAAAGATTTACAAGGCCGTACTATAGGAGAACACCAGGGACTGCCTTTTTATACTATTGGCCAGAGAAAAGGATTAGTAAAGGGACAAAAAAAACCGGTTTATGTGATTAGAATTGATAAAACAAAAAATACCCTGATTATCGGACAGGAAAAAGATTTATATCAAAAACAATTAATTGTTAAGGATTTAAATTGGATTCAAAGAGAAAAACCAAAAATAATCGGCGAAGTTAGTGTTAAGATAAGATATCAACACAAGCCGGCTAAAGGAAAAATAACTTTTATTAATCAAAATAAAATAAAAATAGAATTTAAAAAAGCCCAGAGAGCCGTTGCTCTTGGGCAGTCAGCAGTAATTTATGACAGAGAGGAAGTTTTAGGCGGAGGAGTGATTGGAAAATAAGAGATATCACAGAGCGTGACATCTTGTGTAATTAGTTCGCTCAGTCGCAATGAAAGCGAGTTTTCCCTGCGTCCTTATTGGTGCTGTATTTTTGAATTAGTTCAAACCCTAGTAGTAAAGCAAAGCTTACTACGGGGTACAGCGCATTTCGCCGCCTGCGGCGGTGAGGAAAGCCCCCCGCGAAATTCTGAAAATGCGGCGGAGCCGCGTCGACCTGTCCGCCGAAGCTTTAGCGGAGGCGAATGACAATTTTCCGCCGTCGCCTTCGGACTATGGTCGCACGCCGCCATAGCTTTGGCGACGGCGCACGGATAAGCAAGTTTTTTTTGGCGGCGAATTCTTTGAAAATTTTATAACTTTGCCTGATGAATAACCCGTTGTGGAAATGGAATTTCAATACCCTCTTTATCAAAAGCAATTTTAATTCTTTTTCTTAATTCTCCGGTTACGTCCCATTGCTTGAGCGGTTTTGTTTCGCCGAGAATTTTAATAATAATCGCTGAATCACCAAAATCATCAACTCTTAAAAATTGTGGCGATTTCAAAATATACTCTTTCCATTCAGGGTCTTCCGCTAATTCGTTACCGACTTTATTCACCACCGAAATAACGTGTTCAAGATTGGAACTATAGGAAATCCCGATATTTAAGTTTACTCTGGCAAAAAATTTAGAGAGATTTGAAACTTTTTTGATTTCTCCATGAGGAATATGATGGACCGTTCCATCTAAATCCCGAAGTGTAGTCATCCTTAAACTTATATCTTCAACCAATCCGCAAATTCCATCAAAACAAACAACATCGCCAATTCGGTATTGATTTTCCATTATGATAAAAAGCCCACTGATAAGGTCGCGAATAAGATACTGTCCGCCAAAACCAAAGGCGAGTCCTGCAATGCCGGCCGCCGCAAGAAGCGGACCTATAGCTATTCCTGTTTCTTGGAGAATCATCAAGAAAGCCAAAATCCAAATTATTATGCCAAACGAAGTTGTGAAAATACGGATGAGGGTATCTTCGCGTTTCTTTTCTGCCTCTTTTGTTAAAAAGTGGTCAGAAATGACGATTTTTCTTATGAATTTTTCAATAAAAATTCTGGCGAACTTATGGATGAGGTACGCAATAATTATAATTGCGACGATTTTAACGCCGTGGTCAAGAAGCCAAGGTGTTACAATTTGAATAATTTTTTGAATCATATACTTTTCTTAATACGAATTTAATATCCCCATAACTTGCTCGTTTTTCTTCGGTCTCTTTTAGGCCGGAGAAGAGGATATTAAATTCTGGAATAGCTTTAGATAATCTTTGAGGAGGCGAGGCAAAAGAAAATTTCTTTTGCAGGTTAAATGAGCTTGATTTCCCATTTTTTTAGCCAGTTCCGGGTTTTTGATAAGTTCAATAGTTTTTTCGGCTGTTTCCTGGGCAGTACTAACAATAAACCCGTTTTTACCATTTTTAATTTGAAGTTTTATTCCGGCAGTATTTCCTCCAATTACCGGTTTTCCCTTCCACATGGCTTCAGCAACTGTCAATCCAAATCCCTCCTTAATTGATTTTTGCAAAATTATATCAGAAGCAACCTGAATGGCATTAACAAAAGTATCAACCTTTAAGCTGCCTAGAATATTGAGGTCGGCAAATAAGTAAAGGTCAGGATCTTTTCCTGCCTCTCTTTTGACCATCCGAAAAACCTTCATTGCTTCTGGATCGTCCTGAGCCAAGAAAAATCCGACCATGGCTAATTGCAAATCAGGAATTTCTTTTTTGGCTATTCGATAGGCCTTAATGACACCCAAAGGGTCTTTCCATGGATCAAAACGGGAAACCTGAGCAATTAAGGGTTTTTCTGAGTTTATTCCAAAACTTCTTAAAATATTCTCTGAGGCCCTCAAATTTAAAGGTTGATTTTTAGGCATTAAAGGATCAATAGCTGGAGGAAAAATTACTGCCTTTCTTTTTATTTCTGGTTTAATAAATTCTTTTGAACTTACTACTACTTTATCATAAATTGTTAGATATTCTGCCACAAAATTCCAGACTTCTTGGTTTGGTGAGGTTAAATCTATGTGGAGCCGGCAAACAGAAGGATGAAAATGAGGAAAAAATTGGATTACTCCAGCGGGCTGGAGATCATGAATTACCCAAATGTCGGCAGTCATGTCAGCCATTAAGAGAGCCGATTTTTCCATGTGGTGCAAATACTTTTTTCTTGCCGAGAAAGAAAAATTATAGGCCTTTCCCTGCAGGGCGTTGTGCATTTCTTTGGTGATTTTAAAGAAATCTTCTCTGGCAGGAATGGTATACCATTCGGCTTTTAGCCCCACACCTTTCATTAAGGGAACCAAACTTTTTAAAATTTCGGCCACTCCACCGCCTCGCGGCGTTGAGTTAATTAAATTCACCCTTAAACCTTTCAGGGAAGCGGATATCGTTTTTATTTCCTCAAATTGTTTTTTTTTTAAAAAATTTTGATATTTTTCTAATTTCTGAATTGGAGTTTTAACTTTTGGCAACATAGTTATTTTATTTTACCACATTATTACACAAAACAAAAAAAGAGGCAACACTCCCTCTTCGCGTTTCTTTTCTGCCTCTTTTGTTAAAAAGTGGTCAGAAATGACGATTTTTCTTATGAATTTTTCAATAAAAATTCTGGCGAACTTATGGATGAGGTACGCAATAATTATAATTGCGACGATTTTAACGCCGTGGTCAAGAAGCCAAGGTGTTACAATTTGAATAATTTTTTGCAATATGTCCGGCATAATAATTTCCAATTCTTTAATTTAAATGTATAATTAAAAAATTTTTTTCCTCAGAACGAAATCGCCAACTGATTTTTTCGCCCGCCAGTAGTACAACCTTCGGTTGACTATGGGGCAGGCAAAATTCAATATAAATTGGTCGCCGAGCGAAGCGAGGTGAACAGAAACCGCTTGCAAATTTCTTACTGGTGCCGAAGGTGGGACTCGAACCCACAAGGGCTTGCGCCCACATGGTCCTAAACCATGCGTGTCTGCCAAATTTCACCACTTCGGCTTTTTTTTAATTTACCACTTCATTTTATTTAAGCAAGATAAATTTTAAACAAAACTAACAACCCTGCTACACCCGTCATATTGACAAATTGCAGATTTTTTTTAATATATGAATATATAAATCATTAAATAACTTAAAAATATGTTTAAAGAAAATTACGATTATTGGCCGGAAAAGAAAGGACGGAAATCCAGGCGGGAAGAAAATTTAAAAAAGAATGAAGGTGAAATGTTCGGCAGCCCTTATGGAGAACAAGATTATAATATTCCCGGCCACGAGGATAAAGAGCGTTTAAAATGCAAAAATAGTTTTATAAAGCCGGAAGACGTGATTGACGAATCGGCGGAACAAGCCATTTACGAGCAGGCGGAAAGGGATTTTGGAAAGAAAAAAGTAAAAGAAACTCAAAATTATGACGCTGAAAAAGAATTCATAAGTCAGGCGGTAAAAATTTTAGACCCGAAGGAATTTAGACGTCTTTTTGAATTTCTAGAGTCTCTTGACAAAGAGGAACACAGAGAATATATTGGCCATTCCGATGATATTGGATTTATAGAACCAACCAAATCCTTGCCACAGGACATTACTGATTTAATCAGAAAAGTAAACAATCAGCGCCGCGTGATTGAAGCAACCGAATTTGATAAAAAAGGAAGTCCGGGCAAAACGATAAAAGTGCCGGCAGACTCTGTCCGTTTTAAGGTGAAAGAAACAGGGGCAAAGATTAAGATAGAAAGGGCAAAAAAACAAGTTGCTTAAGTTTGAACTAAAAAATTGAGAGGCTCCAGCCTCTCAATTTTCCTTTCACTTGTCCTTCCGAAGCTTTAGCGAAGTATTAGGCGGCAAAAACAGCCTGCTTCTGCCGATTGGCGGATGAGAAAGGGCTGTTTTTATAACCTCTCTTTAGTCTTTTTCGTCTTCTAATTCATCATAATTTTTGGGCGCTTCTAATCCACCTTTATATTTTTGCTCAGCAATTTTTTTTGCTTCGCCACTAGCGACCATTTCATGAGCTTTTTTGATACTTTCTTCTATAAAGGACCCTTTGTGGCCCGCCAATTTTTGCCCCACCAACTCTTTGGTGTTAGCCTTATCACTGCTGCTGCCGCGGTTAGCCATAGACTCAATATACCTAAGCGCTACTTTAAAAAGCTCTTCTTCTGTAAACTCCTTAGATTCGCCCTTTTTCGCTACCTGCTCAGGTTTACTTGGTATAAATTTTTCTGACATATTTTTTCCCTTTAAAAATTAAAAATGATTTATTCTGAAAGTCGACCAACTTTCTAAGTTGAGGAGTCGAATTCCTCAAAATTAATGTGGGGTTAAATTTATTAATCAACCTTTGTTTATTAGTAGATTTCCAATCTACTTAAAGTTTATACCAAATAAAATACTTTGTCAAGTATTTTTTACATTTATTTTTCAGTGCCAGGCACCGCCTTTTCCTCCCCTTAAAATATTCCAATGTTAGAATGAGTTTTGTTTCAATATTCCAATGTTAGAATGTTCTAATGAAAAATAATGCCGGGAGAGGGACTCGAACCCTCACGGGCTTGCGCCCACTAAGCCTCTTGATAGTTTCGTCACTTTAGATTTTTATACTTGCGAATGGAGATTTTGATTTAAATACCAGCCAATTTTTAAGGGATATTTTTGTTTCATTTATTTTTTCTAAAAATTGAGATATTTTAACTTAATAATAATTTGAATTTTTTTAACAGTTTTTTAAAAAAACAGTATTGTTAAATTAACAATTTATATTTTAAAGACAAACATCTCTTTGTTTTTCTTCTGCTTTTATGATATCGATTTTTAATCTTTCTTCTATATCTCCTAAATTCATTTTTTGACCATTAGTTTTTGTAAAATTATAAGTTTTAAAAATATAATTAGATAAATTATTTTCCGCTAACATTTTTTTGATTACTAATTCTCCAAATTGTTTTAAAAATAATTCTACCTCTTTTTTTGGTCCGATATTATAAATAGACCTAAATATATCAGTTACACCAACCTTAATATCTAAATCTCCAACCTCAAATAATGCTTTTGTAACTTTACCATTTCTA
>CAZCKV010000021.1:0-9409 GCA_964499385.1 uncultured Gammaproteobacteria bacterium
AATGGCGTTTAAAAGGCGGGGATTTTCCCTGCTCTGGTTATTTGTACGCTTTTCGTGATATAATAAAAAGAGTTCCCAAAGACGTTTTTGCCGAAGACGGGATAATCACCCAAATGGTCAGGGAAAAAGGATACAGAATAATTTATGCCCCGGAAGCCGAAGTTTACGTAAAATATCCGGACGATTTTAAAGACTGGTTAAAACAAAAAGTTCGTTCCGCCGGAGGTTATGTCCAGAAGCAAAGCAGGGGAGAGAGAAACGTCTTTCAGGAAATTGCCAGCGGCTTGAAACTGTTTTTCACCTATCCTAAAACTTTCAAAGAATACTGGTGGACAATTTTACTTTATCTTGCCCGTCTATACCTTTGGTTGAGAATTTTTTGGAGAATAAAAATCAGAAAAGAAGAATTTAAAAACGTCTGGCGAAGAATTGAAAGCACCAAATAAATATTAAATTTGAATTATAATTTTAAATTATGACACGTGTAAGATTTGCCCCTAGTCCCACGGGATATTTGCACATTGGCGGTTTGCGCACTTATCTATACAACTGGCTTTTTGCCCGGAAAAACAAAGGAAAAATTATTCTGCGCATTGAAGACACGGATCGCCAGCGTTATGTTGAGGGAGCTACTGAAAGTTTAATTAAAACCCTAAAACAAATCGGCCTGCATTGGGACGAAGGGCCGTTTATCCAATCGCAAAAAATAGGCGATTACCGCAGTTTGGCTCAGAAATTAGTTGATCTGGGCCGCGCTTATTATTGTTTCTGCTCTCCAGAAGAATTGGAAAAGATGAGACAAAAACAAATAGTAAATAAATTAGCTCCTCAATATGACAAAAGATGCCGTAATTTGACGGAAGAAGAGACCGGGGAAAAATTGAAAACCGGCAAGCCCTATGTCATTCGTTTGAAAGTGCCGAAGCAGGGGACTATTAAGTTTAAAGATTTGATCCGCGGCGAAGTTGAATTTGATTTAAAAAATATTGACGATCAGGTTTTGCTGAAATCGGACGGCTGGCCCACTTATCATTTAGCCAATGTAGTTGACGACCATTTTATGGGCGTCACCCAGGTAATCAGGGGAGAAGAATGGCTGCCTTCAACCCCAAAACACATTTTGGTTTACCAAGCCTTTAAATGGCCCGTGCCTGATTTTGCCCATCTACCCCTTTTACTTAACCCGGATCATTCCAAATTGTCAAAAAGGCAGGGCGACGTGGCCGTTGAAGATTATTTGGCCCAGGGTTATCTGCCGGAAACGTTAGTCAACTTCCTGGCCCTTTTGGGCTGGAACCCCGGCAATGACCAGGAGATTTTTAATTTAAAACAACTGATTAAGGAATTTTCTCTGGGAAAAATCCAAAAATCAGGAGCGATTTTTAACCGGGAAAAATTGGATTGGCTGAATGGCCATTACCTCAGGCAGATGTCCGTCAATCGACTGACAAAACTTTGCCTTCCTTATCTGATCCAAGCTGGTTTAATAAAGGAAAAGGGGAATGTCAAGAAAAGAGATATTAAGAAAATCGTCGCTCTGGAACAGGAAAGATTGAAAAGACTGAATGAAATAGGGGACTTGACTGGATTTTTTTTCGTTGAGAAACTAGATTATGACCCCGGCATTTTAACCTGGAAAAAAACTGGTCCGGGACAAACAGAGGATAATTTAGTAAAAATCAGGGATTTGTTGAAAAAGATTCCTAATTTCAGATTTAAGGCGAAGAACGTAGTCAAGGCTTTAAAGGTTCTGGCGCGTGAAAAAGGGCCAGGGGAAATATTCTGGCCTTTGAGAGCTTGTCTGAGCGGAAAAAAGGCTTCTCCGCCACCCGAACATATCGCGGAAATTCTAGGCAAAGAAAAAACCCTGGAAAGAATCAACCAGGCCGTGGATAAATTAAAAAAAGCGGAATAAATGAAAAAGAATAAACAACTTAAACAACTTTTGTTTTTAACTTGTTTTCTGGCTTTGTTTTTGATTTTTAAGCCGGTTTTAGGTTTATCAATGGATTATTCTGAGGAAATAGACGACATTCAGAAACAAATAGAGGAACAGCAGCAAAACATTAAAGATTTGGAAGAGCAAAAAAAAGTTTATCAGGATAAAATAGAGATTAGAAGGAAAGAAGCCGTCAATTTAAAAAATCAAATCTCTCTTTTGACGGATCAGATGTCTAAAAGAAAAATAGAAATTCAGGAAAAAGAAGCGGAGATTACTTCAACGAATCTTTCCGTCAAAAAAATCCAACTCAAAGTTCTGGAAAAAAAACAGGAAATACGGGATTTTAAAGAAGATTTAAAACAATTGTTGGGAAAAATTAACCAATATGATCAAAAAAGTCCTTTGGAAATAGTTTTTCTTAACGGTTCTATTTCCGAGGTTCTGAGTCAGATCCGTTATCTGGACACGCTTCAGCAAGAATTGTCCCGATCAGTAAAAAGGATTGAATTAATCAAAGAAGGTTTAGAAATTCAGGAAAAAGACTTGAGATTGCAACTCCAAGAATTAATCGCTTTAAAAGCTGAACTTGAAGACAAAAAAATCAAATTAGCGGCTGACAAAACGGCCAAGGAGTCAATTCTCGAAGAAACCCGGGGAGCGGAATGGAAGTTCCAAAGTTTGCTGGCGGAAACAATCACTGAACAAAAGGAAATGGAAAATGAAATCGGCAGATTGGAAAAAGAAGTCCGGGAAAAAATCGCGAAAGAAAAAGAAGAGAAAATAGAATTGATGGAAAAAGAGGGGATAATCGTCTTTTCTTGGCCCGTGCCCCTTGAAGGAATCACTTGTAATTTTCATGATCCGGACTATCCTTATAAGGATTGGATTGGCGAACATTCGGGCGTTGATTTGAGAGCTCCCCAGGGAACGGCCGTAAGGGCGGCGGCTTCCGGCTATGTGGCCAGAGCCAAACATGGCGGTTTGGGCTACAGTTACGTAATGATTATTCATAATGACTCCTTTTCCACAATTTACGGCCATTTAAGCGAAATTCTTGTTGAAGAGGGAGAATATATCAAAAGAGGCGGCCTTATCGGCCGAAGCGGGGGATTGCCGGGAACTTCCGGGGCTGGCAGCTTTTCCACTGGACCACATTTGCATTTTGAAGTAAGATTAAACGGCATACCGGTCAATCCTGAAGATTATTTGTTGTAAATACATTAATTAAGAAATCAAATTAAAATTCTATTGATTGTATATATATTAAAAGGTAATTAAATTAAAAAAATGAAGTCATTTAAACTTTATCTTAAACTTAAAAATGGGGGCAAAGCTCAGTTGACCTGGATAGGAGCGCTGTTAATGATTATCGGCATTGTAATTATCGCTATCAGCGTTTATAATTACTTTGTGATTCCCAAAGAAACTCTTGAAGAATTCGTTTTTTCTCCGCATGCGTTAATTATTAAGGAAATTTATTTGTCCGGCGGAATTATTATTTTAGGCATCATCTCGCTTTTAGCCGGAGCTTTTGCAGCCCCCGCAACTAAAGAAGAGGAGGAGAAAAGATAATATTACATAACGCCGAATTCATTTATTTTACCCTATATTGATTATTGATAATGTTCGGTTATGGATATTAAAAATGTTGAAAAACCGAAAAAATGGTGGCAAAAAGAAATCAACTCCACGCTTTCTTTCATTTTTGTCATATTATCCTTGTTGGTTGTTTTCACTATGGGGACCGTGTTTATAAGAGCGTACATAAAAATCTGGGCGGAAATATCCCAAAAAGAACAAGAAAGTTTCTTTATAAAAGATTTACAAAAGATAAACAGGGAGAAGGTGGAAGATATGCGTTTCCAAGACGTTATCCAGCCTTAAAGGGGAGATAAGTAATTAAAATTGTTAAGCTTCGCACAATATACATTTGACGACGCCCTAAGGTCGTCGTCAAATATCTAAAAAAATCAAAAAAGGCTTTTAAAGCCTTTTTATTCTTCTTTTAATTTAAAATATATTCTTTGATAATCGCCAAATCTTAAATCAATATATTCAAGATTGTTTCTATCCTCTATTTTTTCTTTGAGAATTAATTCCAAATTACTTATTTGTTGGTCAAAGTTCACCTCGGAATTGATTAAAATCCTCCATTGCTCGTTTGTGGTGATTTCCACCTCAAAAATACCGGCTTTTTCCGAGATTTTGACCAACTCCGCCTTAATGTTATTTTGGCTCAAAATATCGCATTTTATAAGGTCCAGAACGCTTTGTAACAGCTTTACATACTCCGGATCGGTTAAATTAACGTCTGTTTGGTCGTAAAAGACGGGTAGAAGAGGCGTTTTTTCTTCTTCAAGCGTCGTGAAATTTTGGGCATAAATTAGTTGTCCCTGCGAGTTTAAATAGCAATTCTTATTATTCCCAAGGCTGATTAACAAGGCGATGGGCTTTGCTTCGGCTATTTTAATGTTTAACGTTTGCGGTAAATCTTTTTCTACGTTAAAAATTTCAATTCGTGAATCATTATCCATTATTTGTTGCAAAGCTTTGGTCCTGAAAACAAAAATATTCCTTTGAGAGAATACAAGGAACTTTTTGTTTATTAAAGGAGTCGCCATCTCTTTTAATTCCTGTTCGGAAATTAAGCCGTAGTTAGTGATTTTACTAACATTTATGTTTTGAATCCGGAAAAATCGGGAAAAAAACAAGAAATAAGCGATTAGAGCAAGGATAAAAACAATTGAAAGAATCAATAAAAAGAGTTTGATTCTAAGAAACCGTCTTTGCGTAAAATATTCCCTTGATTGTCTTTTCCGAGCCGCGCCCGCCCTCCGCGTTAAACTACTATGGCTCATTAAACTTTTTCTATATCTATTAGACATATTCCATCTTTTATATCTCGTATATATAAGGCCTATCCCCTACTTGTTAAGTTTCACCACGTTATTAACAGGCTCGGCATACTTGCGCCGATAAGTGGCATTGTTAATAACCTTGTGAAATTTAACACCTACTTTGTATTATATATCAATTTCGCTAATTAACCCAGTTTTCTTATTACTTATTTTTATTTGAATAACCAAGAGGCATAAGAACAATTGGACGCCAATCTTTATCCACCTTCAATATTTTTTTTATTTCTTCTTCGTCAAAAGCGCCGACCCAGCAGGCAGACAAGCCAATTAGCACTGCCTGAATCCAGGCAAAACTGGCAGCGATAGTCACATCCTGCAGAGTATAAAGATCTTTTCCTCTTTGTCCGTATTTAACAGCTGAGCGTGAAGGCACGGCGAAAAAAACCAAAATAACAGGCGCCTGACTAATAAAATTCTGACCAAAAGCAACTTGAACCAACTTTTCTTTCATTGTCCCGCTTTGGACAATTTTTACTTCCCGCGCCTTTAAATTCCCGGCTGACGGCGCAGATTCAATTGCTTGTAAAATTTCATTTAATTTTTCTGCCTCTATTTCTTTCTTCTGAAAACTCCTGACCGAGCGCCTTTTTTTAAAAACTTCATTCATCTTTTATTTTTTAATTGGTTTATATTTTTTAATTTTTTGAGGTTAATAAGAATTGTGTTTTCAATTGTTAAAATTCCGAGTATAATTAAAAAAATATTTCTAAAGTATATTAATGGATAGTCTTGTATTAGTCTTGAATTCGATGGAAGTATGTAGTTTGTTGAATTGAAAAATATTAGATGAAAGTAATTGAAGAAAGTTTGAAAAAATAAACTAAAGATTAGTAGTATACTTGTTATGATTAATCCTATGCATCCCGAGAGTTTGAGGTTTATTTTTTTCTTTTTGAGTAGGTAAACTGAAGGTATTAATAATATTAAGTTGATTAATAAACTATTTATTGCTAAGTTTTTTACTCCCTGCATATGTGTTTTTTCTTTTTCTGAATAAACTTCTGGGAGTTCTTTTGAGCTGTAGAAAAATTCTCTTAATGGTTTATCTTTGGTGGTTTCAATTAGAAATACTATATTGATTGTTGTTATGATTAGCAACAAAGAGATTAGGATTGCAAGTAGTATTTTTTTCATGAACAAATTTTATTTTTTGAAACTTAATAACTTAAACAAAACAGACCCTTTAGTATATCCGTATCTTTGTTTATTTTCTCTTTAAAACCTTTAAAAACTGTTTCAACGGCAAGGCGTTGATTACGTCTTTTTTCTCCAACCAGCCTTTTCTGGCCGTGGCTACGCCGAATTTCATCAATTCAAGGGTGTCGGAATTATGAGCGTCAGTAGAAATGACCATTTCTACTCCTTTTTCATGCGCCAAACGGGCCTGATTGGCGTTCAAATCAAGCCTTCGCCAGTGAGCGTTAATTTCTAAAACAGTTTTTGTTTTTTTGGCCTTTTCAAAAATCTGATTAATATCCGCTTGATATGGTTCTCTTTTGTTTATTAAACGTCCGGTGGGATGAGCCAAAATATGAACATAAGGATTTTCCATTGCTTTGATTATTCTTTCGGTCATTTCCTGTTTATTTGTTTTAAAACCGGAATGAACGGCGGCAATAACCACTTCTATCTGCTTTAAAATTTTATCCGGCAAATACAAACTGCCGTCTTTTTTAATGTCAACTTCTATGCCGGACAAAATCTTAATTCCTTTTATTTTTTCATCAGCTTTTTTAATCGCCTTGAGGTATTTTAAAGTTCTTTGAGCGTCTAATCCATTGGCGACTCTAATTGACGAAGCATGGTCGGTAATGGCGATATATTCATAGCCGATTTTTTTTGCCTGTTCCGCCATTTCCATAATGGTCTCGCGTCCATCCGACCATTTAGTATGCAAATGACAATCGCCTTTAATGTCGTTTAAATTAACCAACTTGGGCAATTTTCCTTTTTTAGCCGCTTCAATTTCACCGTTGTTTTCTCTTAATTCCGGCGGAATCCAGGGCAAACCAACAGCTTTAAACACTTCTTGTTCTGTTTTTCCACCTATTTTAATAAACTTTCTAATTTCATCTATTTTTAAATTTTGATTTGTCATTTTGCCTGCCTCGCCGTCAGGCGAACGTTTTGCGTTTTGCGTTTTGCGTTTATATTTATACACCCCGTATTCGTTAATTCTTAATCCTTTGTTCATACCTAAACGTCGTATTCGAATGTTATGGGCCTTGGAACCGGTAAAATAGTGAATGGCAGCGCCGAAACTTTCCGGCTTAACTACGCGCAAATCGGCAGCAATCCCCTGTTTGAGAATAACATGGGCTTTAGTTGGTCCTTTAGCCACGATTCTTTTGATGTCTTTAAGTGTCGTAAAAAGATTAACAGCTCTTTCCGGATTTTTTGAAGTGGCTAAAATATCCAAATCCCCTACTGTTTCCTGCCAGCGCCGAAGCGAACCACAAACCTCAACTTGGTTAACTAATTTTGATTCTTTTAACTCTTTAACGATTTCTTGAGCCAAGGGATAAATTATACCCAATAAAAAGCGTTGGTTAAACCGTTTATAAAGAGTAATCGCTTTTAAAATGTTTTCTTCGCTTTTTTTGCCCCAGCCTTTCAGTTTTAACAATTTATGCGATTTAATCAGTTTTTCCAATTTGTATAAAGAATTGACCCTGAATTTTTTATAAAAAAGTTTGACTTTTTTGGGTCCCAGACCTTCAACCTGGAGTAATTTTAAAACCCCTAAGGGAATTTCTTTTTTTAATCTTTCAAACTCCCGGCAGGTTCCGGTTTCAATCAAGTCCTTGATATAATTGGCAATGCCTTTGCCCACCCCGGGAATACTTTGCAGTTTTCCCTGTTGGTACGCCTGATTAACATCTCCAGCCAAACTCTCAATTGACTGGGAAGCGCGGCGATAAGCGTTAATTTTAAAAAGATTTTCGTCGTTGATTTCTAAAATGTCGGCCGTTTGCTGAAGAATATGAGCGATTTCTTTATTATCCATTAAAATTCATTAGTTATATTTAGTTATATTAAGAATTGAATTTTGTAATTTATCTACCGTAAAAAAAAATAATAAAATCACTCTCTCTTAATCAAGAGGAGAATGAGAGATGAATTAGAATAAACTATCTAATCAATCTATGCTTTGCCTAAGATTCGAAACATTTTTGTCCCGCATTTGGGACAAACGCCGGTCATGGCTCTGCGTTTTGTGTCGCCTTTTCCTTTCATGGCAACTTCTTTAGCGTCTTTTATTTCCCTTTTGGCTCTACATTTAACACAATAAGCTTCCATAAGTATCAAATTAATTTATTATTTCCGCCAAAGGCGGATCAGCCTTTGGCTGAAGATATAATCATTATACCTCTTTTTATTTATTTAGCAATGCTTTAACAACGGGTTTTTAAACATTTTACCGTGTCCGGGAATAATATATTCAGCCACTTTTAAAATTTTTCCCCTGCTTTTGATTAAGGCTTTTTTATCTTGT
The DNA here is from genome assembly GCA_964499385.1 of uncultured Gammaproteobacteria bacterium. Classification (GTDB taxonomy): domain Bacteria; phylum Patescibacteriota; class Patescibacteriia; order UBA2591; family UBA6264; genus JAQTOB01. The sequence continues at coordinate 8,357 of CAZCKV010000021.1, forward strand.
TGGTAAGGATCAGGGTGTTTTAATAGACTTTTTTTACCAATTTTTTGCTTTTGTTTGTCTGACCACCAAAAAACGTCGCCGGCCGCGGCAACCAATCCATATTTTTCGGTTTTCACTAAAAGACTGGCATGGGAAAGCGAATGTCCCGGCGTTTTGATTATTTCAACATTGGTTCCCGGAATTCTCCCCTGATGAGATTTGATTTCCCCTTTAAATGAATAAATATCGTCTCCATCTAAAATTTTCGCTTTTTCAAACATTCCGGCCAATAATACATGGTCAAGATGGCAATGGGTTAAAAAGACAAAATCTACGTCTTGGGGCGAGATTTTTTCTTTTTTCAGGGCTTTAACGAGCTTTCCCCTATTCATCCCCGGATCAACAATTATATTCACTCCCCTTTCTTGAATTAAGGTAGTCGTAGAGGAAGCAAATTCTTCTCCATTTTTTTCTCTTACGTAACCTTGAATTAAAATTTTAATTTGAGTCATATTATCATATTTATTTTAAATTAAACACTTTTAACAGCAGTTCTTTGTGAAGATTGAAATCTTCGCGGTATACGTCTTTGACAGGGTCTGAGCGCTCAAAATTCTGGGTCAAGGGATTTACAAAACTGCCGTATTTCGTCATGGCAAAATCTAAATGGCAACCAGTGGAAGTGCCTGAAGTCCCAACAAAACCGATAATCTGCCCCTGATTGACCTTTGCCCCGTATTTTATTCCTTTGGCGTAACCGGAGAGATGGGCGTAACGCGTGGTATAAACGCCATTGTGGCGGATTTCCACGGTTCGGCCGTAAACGCTGTTTTTCCAGCCGACAAATATGATCGTTCCGGCCCCGGAAGCGGAAACCGGTGTACCGCAAGAAGCCGCATAATCAATGGCTTGATGCGTGGTGTAGATATGCCAAATAGGATGATAACGGCTCAAACTATAGCCGGAACTGATATAGCGATAATTAATCGGCGCTTTTAAAAACTGTCTTCTCAGACAACGGCCTTCTAAATCATAATAATCTTCCCGGCCTTCAAAATCCTTGTAATAAACGGC
>CAZCKV010000022.1:0-8830 GCA_964499385.1 uncultured Gammaproteobacteria bacterium
TTATCTTTGGCCAAACGCAATTCATCTTTTTCAAACCAAAGTCCGCCGCATTTGGGGCAACGATCAATTTCGACATCGCCGATTTTGATTTTCTCCGATAATTCTTTTTTGCATTTTGGACACTTCATGGTTTTATTATAACACAACTCTAAATATCTTTAAATGTCTTAGGGGGCCAGATGTTAGACATCCGATGTCTAACATCCAATCACTAAAATCTCCTTCTCTAAATAATTAGGATTGTATTTTTTTAAGTTAATAATATGAAAATAACAAATTGACTTTTCTATTGTTATACCAAAAAAAATAACTAAAATCTTATTCTTGTGGATTTTGACGGACTCACATAATTAATTCTTAGTGGATGATAGAAAATTTAATCGCGAAAATGAACCCGGCTCGGTCTCCCGAACGCTCTCACTAGCCTGCTCAAGGGTTAAACGCCTTCAAACTTTCTCTATCATTCTACCAAATTTAATCCATAATTCCAAGAAAAGAGACCTGAAAAACTGACAATCCTTGTTAAGTCCCTGTAGGCTTTCTCTAAGAATTTAAGCCGAAATTAAAAAATTGCCCAGCGACGGGTTTTTTTAATTTTCCTCACTTCGGGCTAAATTTTAATTATTTCTTTTTATATTTTTCAATCCACTCTTTCGCTTTTTGGATAAAATAATCCACAGTAAGTATTTTTTTAATTTCTGAAGGCAATAACCAATAAGAAAAACCAACTATAGCGATTATATCGGCTACGCGCGACAACACTTCTTCCGATCCTTTAATTTTAATATTTTTATTATTCAATGGCCTCAATTCTTCTCCATACCCACGATATTTTAATTCTTTATTAATCCATTCTAGAAATTCTTTTTTCTCTTCTTCTGAATACTCACCTAAACCTAATTGACCAATAAATATAGTAAATTCTATTTTTTTCTCCATTGTTTCTATTTCTCAATTAATTCTTCGACTTTTTTAATTTGATAATTCAGCTTCCAAATTTGAAATATAATCAAATTTTTTCTGTTTTATAACCTTTTCAAAAAATGTTGAGAAGTCAGCTGGCGAAAGAAAATAGAAATTATACACTTGTTTTTTCTGCTTTTTATTCAATTCTCCAAAATGTTTTTTTGCCCATTTTAATTTTCCTTTATTTATTTCGGTTATATCCACATCGGCTTTAATTTCTACAACTAAAATATCTTTCCCAATTTTTAAGAAGAAATCTGGATTAAATGAAGCCCATTTTTGATGTCCCCCTCTTCTTTCTAAAGAACTTTCTGAACCGGCTCTAAAACTATATGACACTGCATAAAATCCTTTATCTACGGACTTGAGCCAAACATCAACTTGTTTGGCATATTCTTTTTCTATTAAATATTTAGCAAATTCTTTTTCGTTATCATGGGATAAAATTACTACATTTAACGGACATTTAAATAAATATTTATTTTCTACACGAATTACATTTTTACCCGGCGCTTCTTCTAATGCTTCGTTAATTAACTTTACATCTTCTTGGCTAGATTTCTCAGCCGACGATTTCTCGTAAATAATTGCCTTATTTTTCTTAAGATCAGAAAAAGAAACGGTATCCACCCTAATATCTTTGGTTTTTACAGGAAACGGCTTCTTATAAACTATGTCAATACTTGTTGTCCCCACTATTTCTCTTCTTAAAACATCGAATGATCTTTGAATTCTGTTTCTGTTTTCTTCGGTTAGCATTCCTGTTTTATCTTTAGCTCTTTTTAAAGCATTAAAAATGTCTTTTTTGATTTTTTCTTTTTTAATAATCTGCGAATAATTTGTACCTATTTCTTTATCATAAATAGCCAACTTATCAAAAATGTCATTCACAACCTCATCCACCGGATAAAGTTTTACTTCAACTTTAGTAGTTACAACCTCTTCTTCCGCCTCTCTTACCCTAAAATAAGTTGTTTTTCTTTTAACAATTTTTGATTGGTCGCTTAAAACGGGAATTCTCGGAATTGCAATCGGTCCTTTTACGGGATGCCTTTTAGAAGTTTCTTCTCCTTTATCTGGTTTTATATTATATAGTTCAAAATTATAATTTCCCCATTCTTTATTAACAATATAGCTTCTCACTCGTTTTTCGTAAGACATCACCTCTCTTACTAAATCTGCGATAGCTCCGCTCCATTTGGCATGGTTATAAACAATAACTTCCGGCTGTTCTTTCTCGTATTCTTTCGGTACTCTTAAACCCCGCCCTAAAACCTGCGCAATTAAAAGTTTAGAATTAAAAGCTCTTTGTTCATGTGGTACTATTTGAAAAACATTACTCACATCCCATCCCTCGGTAAGCATACTGACAGAAACTATCCACTCTACCGCATTTCTTGGATTAACTACTTTTTTCAACTCCTCAATAAATTCTTTATGTTTTGGACTGGAAGTAACCACAATAACCTTTTTATCCGCTCTTTCAAAAGATATTTTTTCTTTTTCCATTAAAAAATCTTTGAGCTTATTCGCTAATTTTTCAGCTCCCACAATTCTCTGGGTAACAAAAATTGTTATTGGTTTTACTAAGAAATACTTCTTTTTATTTCTTAGATGGTTTTGATAGATGATTTCCATCCTCTCCCCTTCATTAATCGCCGTGTCTTTTTGGACATAATCAACTTTCTTTATTACAAAATTTCCCGCTTTTTGTCCCTCCATTGCCTGCATTATGTTATAGCGGTAGACAACATCAGTAAAATAATTATTGCCGATATACGGAGTACCAGAGAAATTAACAATGTATTTAAAGTTATATTTAGGCTCAATTAAAAATTCTTTCCATTTTTTCATTCCGGTTTTTTCAGTAGTCGCAACTTCTTCTTTGGGATTCATTATGTGATGCGCCTCATCATTCAAAACAAGAGTCCTTTCTCCTTTATTCGCCAAACTCTTTCTTATTGAAGATCCAGTTTTCTCATAAACCGCATGAATATTTTCAATGCAAATATCTCCTTTTTCTATGGTTTTTGAAGCGTTGATAATTCGCGGATTTTTATAAACAGAATCAGACGGTAAAGTCGCTTTCAAGTTTTTATCAATAGCGAATTTTTTAAATTTTGAAGTCAAACCATCCTCAATTGTCAGTGAAGGACATAAAACTAAGACTTGATCTACCGCACCTTCGCAAAGCAAAATCTGGGCAATCCCATAAATAACCCAACTCTTGCCGGTAGCCGTTGCTAAATCAATCGTACAGGCGAGTTTATCTTTTAATTCCAACCTCTTCCTCAAATTCTCAAATGTCCCGTAATATTCCTGCAAATCCTGATTTTGATCAAAATTTTCTTTGGCTAATTCTTCGGTATTTTTATATTCTTTGCCAAGCAAAAATCTTACCGCTTCCTGAATAGCTTCTTTTTGAAATTCCCGATGTCCGCAAAGCTCATCTAAAAAGTCACCGTATTTGGACAAATCCAATTTTTGCGGATCAACGCTTTTTGAAACTTTTAAAACCAAATTGTCGGTTTTGATATACATAATTTGACCTGTGGATAACTTATTGTTTTTTTAAATATGTGCTACAATAGAATTAATCCGGTTTTCCGGAGGTGGATAGCCCGTGTAGGGCTAGCGTGGAGAAGTCCCCGAAAGGGGCTTTTTCATTTTAGCCCAAGAATACCTTCCCATAACCTTTAATTTTGCCATTAAAAATATGGCGATTATATTTAACCTCTACACATTCACAGATTTCTCTTCCAAATTTTTCGCTTTTCCATTCTTTTTCTGTAATTTTTTTATTCTCTAATAAAACCTCATTTTTACATGGATGCGCCAATAGGTCGGATAATTGTAACCCTGCGATATTAGCTGACTTGGGTTTTATTTTTATTTCTTTACTAGTTAAAACTTTTTGGAAAAAACTAGGATCTCTTTGATTAGTCCCACTTTCGTAAACCCTCTTGTAAGCTTCTTTTAGTTGCATATCTTCTTTGCCGCCTCGACGCTCTGCTAAGACATCCCCTTCTGCATTATAAATATTTAAAAAACCACAATATCTTTCTAATAATGCAGACAAACAATAATGATACGGATGGAAAGCCGATTCTTTGTAGCGTTCAACATGAGATTTTTTATCAATAACTACAATAATTACACTATAGTTAGAATTTTTAAAAAAATTTAATAAATCTTGATTAAAATTTTTTTCTGTTTCAGAATCGCGAAGTCGCCAAAAAGAACTACGCTTCTCGATAATCTCGCTTCGATGAAAAATCACTGGCTCATCTGGACTATGAGGGAAATATTTTTGTTTAAGTTTTTCAAATTCTGGTTGAAAATTTTGACGATAATAACCCGACTCTATAAAACAACCGATAATCCCTAAATAACGCTTAGAAGAGAAATCCAATGCTGAATAAGTGTGGTCTCCAGATTCGTCGATGTATAAACGATAACGTTTCTTCATAATTATTATTTTTTCTTAAAATCCTTAATATCTCTCACTTCAAATCTTTCATTTCCTAAAACATCCAAATAAATAATTGCGATTTTATCTCCGATTTTGTCGGCTGAAAATTTTACTCTCCAGTTGTCTTTTTCTATTTGATCCTGAAAGAAATAATAATCCATATCAAAATATTTTCCGTTGTAATCTTTGTCTATTAAAACCATACTCAACGCTTCTTTGTTTTTAAACTCAATCGGCTTTTTTGTTCTTTGTATTGCCTCAAATTTTTTAATTTCAATAACTAATTCGTTATATAGCCCTAATCCTTGTGATTTTTTCTTATAATATTTTGCTTCCACTTCCGGCGGATAAATAAAATCAAAACCTATTGCTTCAATCAATTTATTTATATCCTGAATCATTGCCGCCTGAATTGGCCTGGAAAACTGGTTTTTATGAAGTTCATCTATCACCGAATAAGGAATCCGCAAAACATAATATCTAATGCCGTCTTTCTCAATATAATCCTGCAAGAAAAAGACGCGATTTAACGGCGCAATTATAAATATTCTGCTTTTCAAAAAATCCCCTAAAACATTGTGGAGATCGTCAACATATTCTTCGGTTAAAGCTCCGCCTCTTGGAAAAATATGAACCGGTGCATTCATCAAAACTCCTTCCAATTTGAAACCATTAATAACCTGTTCTTTTTCTTCTGCTTGAAATAGTTCTAAAGCAAATTTTTTATATTCTTCGTCATCCAACCCTTTCAAATATCCGCTGTCAAAATAAAGCCCTGCATTATAAAGCACAAATGGTTTTGGTTTCAATTCTTTTCCTTTTTGTCCAATTCCTTCTTTCAAAGAAAGCATCCTTTTGAGCATCGTATAAATCGCAAACTTTGAAACATCACACATAATCCATCGCCTATTTATACCCTTCTCATATAATTTTTCTGCTACTGCGCCAGTTGTGCCAGAGCCGGCAAAACAATCTAAAACAAGATCACCGGGATTGGAAGAAGCGGAAGTAATTCTTGCTAGAAGTTCCTCGGAATTCTCTGTGGGATAACCCCACCTGAATGAATAACCTGGAATATCAGTCCAATTAGAATCAACTGTTTCTTCTGTAGACATTAAATATTCGGGGACATCATTTTTAATGCGTATTCTATTTTCCTTGATTAATTGTTCTACTTTTATCTGCGAAAATGTCCAATGTCTGCCTTTCGGGGCTTTGTATATTTTCCCGAAAATATTTATTGTATCTTGTTTTGGATTTGGCTTCGGGGAGTGCATCTGAATCCATTTTATTTCTCCTTTACGTAATTTTTTTAATGGATGGAAGATAGTATTTTCTTTTTTTGAATAGAAGAACACAGAATCAGTGGCTACATTAAATCTTTTCATCACCTCTCCCTGTACATTGCTTCTATTTATAACTAATTCACTTCTAAAGTTTTCCTTTCCAAACACTTCATCCATAATCACTTTAATATAATGCCCGAAATGGTAATCAATTCGCACATAAATACTGCCGTTGTCAGCTAAGATTTCCCGTAAAAATATTAGTCGTTTTCTTAAAAATTCGATAAAAGCCGCTCCTTGCAATTTTGCCGAATAAGCCGGCGCACCCGAGCGCGCGTCATAAATATCGCCTGTGCCAAAAGGTGGATCAATATAAACAAGCCGGACACCATCTGTGCCGTCTTCGTTTTTTAATTTTCCTTGCTCTTTTAATTTCAAAAGATGTTTTAATGCCTGCAGATTATCTCCAAAAATCAACTGGTTGTGCCATTCGTCCTTTTTAACATTGCCGAACTGTTTTACCGGCTGAAACGGCACACTCCAAGTATCAGCCAAAATATCCTCTTCTCTCTGTTTTATTCCGTAAACCAATTCGTACTCCATCTTCTTCTCTTCTTCTGGAAATAAAACCTCCTTAAAAGACACTGGAATATCCTTTCCTGCTTCCAAAATTTTTATAAGTTGTTTTCTAATTTTCGGATCCATAGATTAAACTTTAATCGGTAATTTGTTAGATTTATCTAAATCTTTACGCAATCGTTTATAAATTTCCTCTAAAGTAGGTAGGAGATCTTTGTGAAACCCCTCTATAAAACTCTTCAGCTCATAATGTTTTTTATATGTAAATGGTCGCTTCTTAGGATTATCTGGCAATGGAATCTTCTTTAAAACTTCCTTCCCGACCGTTACATCATAAGAAGTTTCTATTTCTTTTGCTATTATTACCTCGTGAGTAATCGCATTTCTAAAATTCTCTAAAATTTTCCACCATCTTTTCTTTAAAATTTTAGAAATATATCTATAAAATTCCGAATTTGGCGACCTCTTTTTCATTTCTTCAACGATCGTAGAAAGATAAATCTTTGTATTAGGATCAGGCTTAAAAAATTTCAATAGTGTGTTGACTTCATGTGCTAAAGAATCAAAGATACTCATAACGCTCATAAAATACCCATCTATATAAAGATTATAATATCGGGAGATCCCCTCTTTATCTAATCCATGAATAATTGTAGCTGTTCCCGTTCTTAATCCACCAATTTCAGAGTAACTAAAATTTTCGGGATCAAAATTTTCAATCTGTTTAGCATAATAATCAGCTTCCCACAGTTTTTGCTGAACCGAATAATGAAAAATATCAAAATCTTGTTTTCTTATAGATTTTTTATTTCTCAAATAAAACTCCTCTACTTTTTCTTTTAATTGTTCATCAGGACATTTAACAATACTCATATTATTTTTCACCCTTAAGTTCTTTCCTTTGTATCCACTTCGCTCCATCCGTTGTGATCACCAAAACATCGATTGGCCCGCCGACATTTTTTGGGCGAGCTTGAAAACGAATAGTATCAATTGTGGTGCGAATGGCGTAAATAGAAAAATCAACTGCATCCTGCAATGCCATTGCATCCCAAATTATTGGGGGTTTCTGTAGGGGAACGGCTTTGCCATCCGGTCCGGGCATTAAGCTAGGTTGAATAATACCGGCTAAAACATCAATTTGGCCTGACCAAGTTGCTCCGTAAGCTACATTACCGTCTGGTTTAAGATTTCTTCGCTCAATAATATTTCGTACAACATGGCAGTAAAAAATATAAGGAACGCTTACCTTCCCTTCTTTTTTATATCCGGCGATATGGAATCCTGTGTCCGCTGTCGGAAACAACTCTCTGAAAAAATCTACTAATTTCTTCGGAATGGTAGTAACATTATCCTCATCAGTAAGTTTCTCTTCTGAAAATCTTTTAATATGGCTGGTTGTTGAAATTCCGCCCAAGAGATCTTGGCCAAAAGATTGAACCCCAACTTCAAAAATTGGTTTGTCGTTCTTGTCTTTTCGCGATAAAAGATAGATTTTATAAACATTATCCGAATTAACTGTATCAACCTTTGGCAATTCCTTACCATCGGGAGTCTTACCCTCAATAGTTATTGACTGACGGCTATCCGAAGCCATCACGATGCCTTCTGGCACATAAGTTGTAATTACTAAACTCATAATGGTTTATGTTATTAGATTTGTTCTTTTATATAACCGACCTTTAATACTCGCGCCTTTTTTTACTTTAACTCATTTTTAGCTTTTTATCAATTTTTTGACATCTTTTTGGCACCCTCAAACATTTTATCTTTTGTTCTTTCTTTTTGTCGTTAATTCAGTTCAAATTGAATAAAAGTAAGCATTATGTTTCTTAAAATCTTTGCTGAATTAGAGGTATCAAATTATTAGCTGGTAAAAATCTTTTGGAAAACGGGTAAACCTATCAGTTTGTAAGCAAATAATTTTTATCATTTTTTTTAAATTGCTTAATATCCTCAAATAATTCTCGCAAGACAGGACGATTAGTTTTTAGCTCCAGTATTAATTTTATTATTTTTGACTTTTTTAACCCATTTTTGAGCGTAAATTAAGGGCGAGGTCGCGAGCCAAAGCGAGCGACCGAGCCCCACAACAAAAGAGCCAAAACCCCCATTTTACCTTAAAAAGTCCAGCGTAAAAGGACTTTCAAGAGAGGAAGCAGATTAGCGAGCGAGGAGCAGGCGAAGCCTGCGACGAGGGGTCGACCGAGCCAATCTGCGACCGACAAAGATGGAATACAAATTAACAAAGCTATGTTAGAAACCCACACTGAAAGTGTATATAGTCGGGGGTAAGGATTGTCAGTTTTTCAGGTCTCTTTTCTTGGAATTATGGATTAAATTTGGTAGAATGATAGAGAAAGTTTGAAGGCGTTTAACCCTTGAGTCATCTCTTTCCGATACAAACTCCATTTGTTGAGGGGGGAGCGAGCTTGCCTCGCTCCCCCCTCAAGAAAATAAGTTCGTGTTTGATTGTTCAGGCTCCGCGGGTAGGATTCGAACCTACAACAAACGCCTTAACAGGGCG